>JAYVRW010000431.1:0-2815 GCA_043775925.1 Blastocatellia bacterium | reverse complement strand
TTTTCGATTATGACAACGATGGCAAGCCGGACATTTATTTACTGAACGGTTCGACGATCAAAGCGATGCGCGGTGAAGAAAAAGCTCCGCATGCCGCGCTCTATCACAACCTCGGCAATATGAAGTTTGAAGACGTGACGGACAAAGCCGGAGTTGCCAACGAAAGATGGGGCATGGGCGTCGCAGTTGGGGATTACGATAACGATGGCTACGAAGATATTTTCGTCAGTAACTATGGCGTTTCTCGCCTTTATCATAACAACGGAAATGGAACCTTCACCGACGTAGCTGAAAAGCTGGGCGTGGCGCGAAAGGGCTGGAGCACTGGCGCGACGTGGGGTGATTACGACAATGACGGGCGGCTGGATTTATTCGTTCCGGCCTACGTGGAATTTGATTTGGAAAAGCTCCCGCCGAATCCGGTTGAGGTCATTAAATCCGGCGGCGTCGGACAGAATTTTTGTAACTTTCGCGGTGTTACTGTGATGTGCGGACCGCGTGGTTTGAAAGGTGAAAAGGATACGCTTTATCATCAAAAAGCTGACGGAACTTTTGAAGATGTCTGTCAGAAAACCGGAGTCACTGATCCGGGAAATTATTACGGATTTTCTTCCGCATTTGTGCGAATGCGTGACACGAACCTCTTAGATTTATTGGTCGTGAATGATTCCACTGCCAAACAATTTTACGTGAATCAAGGCAACGGAACATTTAAAGAATTAGGTTTGGAATCAGGCATCGCGCTCAACGACAGCGGCAAGGAGCAAGCCGGAATGGGGTTGGGATTAGGCGATTATGACAACGACGGCAAGTTGGATGTATACATCACAAATTTTTCGGATGATTCAAATACGCTGTATCATAACGACGGCAATGGAGTTTTTACCGACGTGACATTTCAATCCGGTCACGGCGAACCGACGATTCCGTTTTTAGGCTGGGGAACAACTTTTTTAGATTTCGATAACAACGGTTGGCAGGACATTTTTATTGCGAATGGACACGTTTATCCAGCCGTAGACAAATATCAATGGGGTACAAGTTTCGCGCAGCAACCGTTATTATTTCGGAACCTGATGAATGGTAAATTTGAGCGCGTTGCTGCCGCTCCAAAAAGCGGGTTAGCTGGAACGTGGACGAGTCGTGGGCTGGCGAAAGGCGACCTTGATGGAGACGGGAAAGTTGATCTCGTCATTAATAATTTCAATGCCGCGCCGACGATTTTGCGCAATGTTACCAGCTCCAATCATCACTGGCTTTCGTTGAAATTGATCGGCGACCCGAAACAGAAAACGCCGCGTGATGCGATTGGTTCGATAGCTTTTGTGACGATTGGAAAATTACGTTTGCGTGGTGATGTGATTAGCGGCGGTGGCTACGCTTCGCAGAATGATTTGAAAATGCATTTCGGTTTAGGCGAAGCGACGAAAGTAGACAAGGTTGAAATCAGTTGGGCGAATGGAAAAAGCGAGATGGTGAATATTAATGCTGTGGATCGTGTGTGGACAGTGACGCAGGGTAAAGGTGCGAAGTAGAAGTGATATTAGACAGGATTGACAAGATTGGTTTACAAGATTTACAGGAAGTCTCAAGAGCTGATTTACTCAAGTATGATCTGTTAATTCTGAAAAAATCTTGTCAATCCTGTCTAAAAGTTTTTGTTCTCGAGGCTAGATATGATTAGTAAAATCGCAGGTCGTAACTTAATTCAAAAAATTGTAGTCGTTGCTTTTACACTCCTTGCTGCGACGCTTTATGTACGCGGCATCGCTGGAAAGAATGCCGCCGAAAAACGTGAGCGCGACCTGGCGAAATACACCGAAGAAATTAGCAAAAATTACGATTTCAAATTCGGAGCCGACACGCCTTTCAAGCCGAGTAATGCGACGACCAGCACCGGAACTTTTATTCCTCCTGAGTATTTTATTTCCGCGAATCGTTGCGCGAAATGTCATACGGCTTCGCATTCGCAATGGCAACGCTCCGCGCATCGCAACAGCTTCCGCGAACCGTTTTATCAGAAGAACGTCAAAGATTTGACCAGTCAGCGTGGCATCGAATACACGCGGCACTGCGAATCCTGCCACAATCCCGGCGCGGTGTTTACGGGGTCGCTGACGAAGGATTCCAAAGTCAAACGTCCGTTCGATGACGACGGCGTTTCGTGCATGGTGTGCCATTCCATTGAAAAAGCTACGAAGCAGGGCATTGGTGGTTATGTGATGGGAATCCCGGCGTTGCTCGTCAAAGAAGATGGAACGCGATTGTTGACTGTGACCGATCAGGAAATTCTGGATGACGTGCCATCGCATCGCCGCGCTGTGATGCGTCCGGTGATGAAGACGCAGGAATTCTGCGCGTCGTGTCATAAATCCCAAGTCCCGCAGGAACTGAACGATTACAAATTCATTCGCGCCTTTGCGGTGGGAGATGAATATCAATTGTCTTCGTTCTCGAAAGAATCTCCGCATCCGTTTTATGTGCGCGATCAGGCGACGTGCAATTCGTGCCACATGAAAAAAGAGCCAGTTACGAAATACGATTTCGCTACGAAAGATGGAAAACTTGCCAGCCATAACTGGGCTTCGGCGAACACGGCGATTCCATATTTTTACAAGTGGAACGACCAGCTTGAACTGACGAAAAAGTTTCTTGAAAATGATGCGTTGGGGATAGATATTTTTGCGATCCGAAAAAAGGCTTCGCGCAATGGCGACGGCAATACGGAAACGGTCAAAGACGTGATTGCGCCTTTAAATAAAAGCAATTTCACGATTAATGCTGGCGATGCGTTGACGGTTGATGTCGTTATTAC
>JAYVRW010000430.1:0-9431 GCA_043775925.1 Blastocatellia bacterium | reverse complement strand
CTACGCTGGTAATTCGATCTTGTACGTCGTAGTAATAAAACGAAAATTGGGGAATTTCATTGACCGACCAATCCGCGTTACGCCGATAAGGTCTGGATTGTTTCAGGATGCGTCCGAAGCGGTCATAGGATGTGTCCACGACATCCATCGCATTCCCGACAGTGAAGCCGATTTCCGCTTCGGCGCGACCATAACCATCAAGGTATTTGTCCACGCGATTTGCCCAATTGCCTCCATTCAGCCCCGCCTCGTATACCATATCCACCACCACCATCGCATCATCGTAGTATTCGTGATAGGCATAGCCTCCAGTCGGAGAATATTCAAAGACCGGACGCAAGGTCGTCGCGTGATAGACCACGCTTGAAGTTCGGCTATTGGCATCGGTCGCGTTATTCACTAAGCCCGTATTGTAATCATAAACCGTACTACTGGTATTTTGCTGCGTCGGATCACTGGCGGAGCCACGTGTCACCGACGAAGGCCAAGCATACGCGGTGGTGGAAGTGTAATTGAAGCTGGTTTGTTCGCAGCACGAAGTCGAGGCCACGCGCAGGTTTCCGCAAATGTCATAGCTGCGCGTTTCTATCAGCGCATTGGTGTCCGTGCTGTAATTCACCGCATCGGCAGAGCGTTTCACATTCGTGACATTGCCGCGATAGTTCGTGCTGGCATCGTAGGTATAGTACGTGTTACAGATGTACTCATATATCCCCAAGTCTGGATTCCAAACATCACCACATGAGAGATAGCCCGGATCATATGGATTCGATGCGTTGCTGTGCATTACTGCGCCGGGAGTATCCATCAACGTTTGTCCATCGTATTGATATTCCGTGCGCGACACTCGCGTCGTGTCATCGGGTCCATAAACATCTACCGCACTGACCAGACTGAAAATATGGCGTCCACTATAACTGCTATAATTGCCGTTAGAACCACTGCTCGACGCACCGATGTAATTAATCGTGTTGATGTAATCTGTATGCGTACGACGCAGTAATTGATTGTTCCAGCCAAGCTCCCTGACATCCGTAACCTGGTTAAAGTTTGTTCCGTAAGTATAATTTGTCGTCGTCATTTGATTGCGTTCATCCGTGATTTCCGTATGGTTCGGACGCGGCGATCCATAATTCAAGGTAGAAAATGGAACTTCCCAATACACTTTGGATTTTCGGAGCGGCGTCGTCGAGGTTTTATTCGGGAAGGTTTTGTCTTCCAGTAATAATCCGTACGTCTGCGAAGCTGAGTTATTGTCAGTGATTTGTTCAGTTGTTAACTCTTCCGTGGCCGTATTGCTGCGCGTGATGCGCGTCACAATTGTGGAAGCTCCGGTAACAACCGAATATTCTGTCACGGGTTGGGGAATACTTGGTTGGCGCCCAGACCAATCTTCTGTCATCCGGTCGTAGGTCGGCACATCGGTGAGTGTTCCGGCAGTCCCACTGTAACCAGGCAAGGTAGTATGGGAATACACCATTTGACGTGACATGGTTCCTGCGCCTGTGATGTTCGCCTGTGCCAGCGTATCGTTCGGATTTGTGCACACCATCGCACGACGTTCGCTCACCTTGCGAATCATTCCATAATTCGAGTAGGAATCAGCCTCACCAAACCAGTATCCGGTATTGGTCGCAGGGTAATAAATCGCTTTCATCACCGTCACCACGCCGTTTTGTACACGTGGCGTGACACCACTAAAACCGTAGTTGGCTCCCGCGAGAGTTAAATTTCGAGTGTCATACGCATATTGCACGACCACGCGATCCGCGCCGCCGTTAAAGCCTGGAACTGTGACTGCCACCACGACATCTTTGCCATTGAACGGCGCATATTTGAATTTGACCATCCGCCCTAAAGTATCGGTAATTGTGTCAATGTTCGGACCTTGATTACTCCGGTAAGTAATCGTCATCACGTTACCGTTGGCATCGGTGATAACAGTTGGATAGGCAGTCAATTTGGTAGATGCGCCATAAACAATGGTCGTACCATTTGGCAACCAGGCTCTCGCTTCCAGAATTGTGCTGTTAAATTGCGGCTTATATCCTTTAGCCCAATAATTAATGAATGTTCCATCTTTCGTATAACCGTCAAACCCTTGCAACGAAGTATTTGGTGCTGAGTAATTCCACGTGTTGCCGCCATAGCTATGCCGGGTACCGTCGGCATCAATCAACATAAAACCTGTGCCTGCGGTGATGATTTTACCAAAGCCAAAGGTCCAACCGGGAATGTAATCATTATCAATATCGAAGTACATATCCGCGCCGTTCTTATGCCATAACCGCGAGTTGTAATTCATCGCCAGACTTAGGTCTATGCCGCGCCCATCCATCCCGATAATCGGAGCTGAAAATTGAAAATTCCCACTACCTGCTCCACCATCTACAGCATGTCCGGCAGGTTGACCAACTTCGCGCCCCGGATCATCGGCAGTAGTGTAATTACTCGCATTCCATTGGTAAAAATCATAGTTGCCAGCTTGCATGGCGGCTACAGCAGTGCTGGCAGCACGGGTGGATTTACCAGTAAGTTTTGCTAATTTGTCAGATTCATTTTGGCGGAGCGGAGCGGCTTCTTTCGGCACATTCGGCGCGAAATTTCGCAACCCGATTTTGGCTGGCTTTGGATCATCCTGCGAAGACACCGGTTCGCCTGGAACCCCCTTATTATTAGGGTTAATCTTCTCTCCGACAACATCTACTTTAACGCTGTCTTTTTTGCCAAGAGCTTCGACTGTGACTTTGTAATTACCCGCTACTGGCGAAGAAAATTCTCCATTCGGGGTCAAACTCACTTTACGTTTTTTGTTTTCATCGTTGCCGTCCCAGGTAAATTTTACGCCGGGAATCATGTTGCCACTTTGGTCGTACGCAATCGCCGAGAAATTGATTTTCTCACCCGTATTGATTGTCACATCACGTGGTGAAATTTCGATGCTTTGGACTTTGTAATCGCGGTCGCTCTGCTTTTCCTGCTCCTTTGCGTCAGGTGGTGTATTCGGCGGCGCACCTTTCCCGTCCCAGCCTTTCGTGTCACCCGGTTTGCCTTGCGTAAACCACTTCGCTGTTTTGGCTGCCCAGCCGCTGTTATACCACCAGAACGACGTGCTATAGCTCATGTGATGTCCAATGGAAATGATTCCTTCTGGAGCCGCTAATAATGGGTTCGTAATCAACGTCATCGCTAGAATCAAACTAATAACCTGCCGCCCCAAAAGGCGTGAAAAGCGACGATTGACAATAGCTGACAAGAAGTCTTTCGGTGAACGGAAAGCAGTGATTTTCATAGATTCTCCAAAATTTGACACACGAAGGTCTCGCACAATTTTTTTGCGCAAATTATCAGAAGTGGTTGTTTTTAAGGGTGATTTGGAACGGAATTTGCTTACAGCGCAATACCTTGCACCTTGCACCTTGCACAGCAGAGTGGCAGAGAATGGTGGTGATGATTTCGAACGTCCTAACGAAAGCATCCAGAACTCCTGTTCTTACAAATCCGATATGATAAAAAGAAATGAACGCGTCTCAGAAACTGGCTTACAGATTCCTGCTGACAAAATTATTTTCTGAGACGGGGCGCAATCTAGCATACCCGCTACATAACCTGTCAAGAGCTGGTACAGAGATATTCAAATTATTTTTTCTTTACGATTGGTGAAAAAGTGATATTTGCAGTGGTGGGCTGAGGACGCTTGATTTCAAAAAAAGGTCACGGGGGTGACAAGAGCGGCTCACGTGTGGCAGGGGAGTTGTCATCACGTCAACCGCTCTTGTGGGGAGGTCATAGCTCAGGAAGATGAATATTGCGATCTCCGAGTAAGCCTGTATCAAGGCAAGCAGCAAAACAATTCACGACCTGTGGGTCGAACTGTGTGCCTGATGATTGCCATAATCTTTCAACTGCGATGTCACTGCTCATGCCTTTGCGGTACGGACGATCAGAGGTCATCGCATCATACGCATCCACCACTGAAATAATTCGCGCACCAAGCGGAATCTCCTGGCCAGCAATTTTGCCGGGATAGCCTCCACCGTCCCACCATTCATGGTGACGCAAGACAATATCACTGACGCGCTTCAATCGTGGCAGCCCCTGCAAGGCGCGATAGCCATGCAGCACGTGCTTATCCATCTCAGACCTTTCTTCAGGAGTAAGACGTGAAGGCTTTTTCAGGATTTCTTCAGGAACTCCGATTTTGCCAATGTCATGCAACAACGCTGCCAACTTGACATCGGAAACTTCGTCGTCAGCCATGCCAAGCTTCTGCGCGACAATTTCGCAAAAATTCAAGACTGCGCCCGAATGCTCACCGGTGTAAGTATCCTTCACCGAAAGCAGCGAAGTCAGCGATAATAAAATAGAAGAATGGGTTTCCTGTAGCTCTTCGTTGGCTTTTTGCAATTCCTTGACGAGCTGCTGATTTTGTTGGCGGATTTCTCCTACCATACAAAAATTATTAATGACATTGGTTAGCTCGTTTGGACTGAAGGGCTTGACCAGATAGGCCGATAATCCATTTTCAAATAATTCGCGCTGTTCGGCTTCATTCCCATGGCGCCCGGTCAGCATCACAACCGGGACGTTTCCCGCCGCGATGGATTCATCCTGTTGCATTAATAAATTGAAGACTTCTTTACCTGACATTTCTCCAAGTGAGTAATCAAGCAAAATAAGGTTCGGTTTCTGTTGTTCAACAATTCTAAGGGCTTCCTGACC
Organism: Blastocatellia bacterium; assembly: GCA_043775925.1. Lineage (GTDB taxonomy): Bacteria > Acidobacteriota > Blastocatellia > RBC074 > RBC074 > JAFDVL01. Next base: position 4,709 of record JAYVRW010000430.1, on the reverse strand, counting down.
AGTACTTGCTTTGAAATAAGTGAACCCGGCATTTTCCAGAAATATTTGTCCAGTTTCAAGCATTGACAGATCATCATCCACCCAGAGAACCTTCTTTTCAGCGTGAGGGAGCATATAGTACTGGTTCCTGGCTTGTAGAGCTAATCAGGGATAGCAATTAGCCATATTTGTTATTCAACAATCACAGCCCGATCAATGAGTTCCTATTAATTATCCCACCAGGAACTACCGACCTTGCTGGTAGAGCAAGAAGTGTGTGGAAGCATTACCGATTAATTTTAGTGATTTGAGCTAAACAACCGACTCGAGAGAGTCGCCATGCATCTCTTCGAGACCCGACATCCATTGATTTATATCTCATTAATCAATAACCAGTGATCATTCTCTCCAAACATCATCATCAGACGAAAACAAAACGGTAATCGGACAGGTAAAGATGCACGATTACTAACGGGGTTAATAGTGGCAGGAAGCAGAACCTTTTTCGTCGTTCTGTTGACGATCCAGTGGCACTCTTCCCGATGTGGGCACATTAAGAAATTGAGTACTGTATTGTAATAGTTGATGGAACTTTTCAGCTCTCAAATACAGGCGGAGTATAGCAATGTTCTAAATCAAGACAAGTCCGTAGAACATCACTTTGCTAAACTCCACTACCAGAGTGAATTTTATTTCGCAGTCTTCTGCGTTGAAGCAGTGACACTGACTGCCAGACTTGCGAATCATTCCACTGTCATTCTTCATGGTGCTTGCATTCGCCCTTCGATTCAGTAAAATGGCGTGTCATTGAACTTCGTTTTTATTTTGTTAAGGAGAATATACTTAGATGGCTACTTATGTGATTACTGAACCCTGCATCGGCACGAAAGATACGGCGTGTGTGGATGTCTGCCCCGTGGATTGTATTCATCCCCGCAAGGATGAAGCAGATTTTGAAACCCTTGAGATGCTTTTTATCAATCCTGATGAATGTATTGATTGTGGCGCGTGCCAGCCGGCCTGTCCGGTCGAAGCCATTTTCCGCGATGAAGATGTGCCGGAACAATGGCAACAGTATACCGAGATCAACGCCGCCCATTTTCGATAAATGAGTAGCGGCATAGTTTTATGGAGCAGTTTCTTCTTCTTATCGCTTTGGGTGGATGCTTGTATTTAGTTGTTCGTTTATTAAAACCCAAACCTTCCGGCAATTGCCATAACAACGCCTGCGAAGGCGAAGAGCTGAGTTCCGAGTTGCCAGCAAAGACAACCTGCCACTCACCTCAAGCTGAAGAAACTGCTTCCACCGTACCTTGATGATGAAGCTCCTGGTACTTGATTTTAATTTTCCTTCCACATCATCGTATCAATCATAGTTCAGTCGCGCCCCGCTCTGAAGCCCAAATGATTAATCCGTCAAATGTTCTTGAATTTACTCCGCCTCCGGCAATAGCTCCGGCGCTGGCTCTTTCTGTGCGCGGACTGTCACGTCAATTCGGAGATTTCCTGGCGGTTGACTGTCTGAATCTGGACGTGTATCGCGGCGCATTTTTTGGCTTCCTCGGTCCGAATGGCGCCGGCAAATCTACGACGATAAAAATGCTGACCGGATTGCTCGCGCCAACGGAAGGCAGCATCGAAATTCTGGATCGGGACGTGACCAGGGACAGCACGGCGATCAAACGAATGATCGGCGTTGTCCCCGAAGACCTGAATTTATTTGATCGGTTGACCGGCGCAGAATATCTGACTTTTGTCGGATGCATGCACCAACTCGAATCCCGCGTGATTGCAGAACGTACCGCTGAACTCCTACATGTCATGGAGCTGGAAAATAAACCTAAAGCCCTGATTATTGAGTATTCGCACGGCATGCGAAAAAAGATTTCGCTGGCAGCAGCGCTCCTGCACAATCCACAGGTGCTTTTTCTGGATGAACCATTTGAAGGCGTAGATGCGGTCGCAGCGCGTACCATCAAAAATATCCTCGAACGAATGTGCGAGCGTGGTGTCACAATTTTTCTGACTTCGCATATTCTCGAAATTGTTGAGCGGCTGTGTACCGACATCGCTATCATCAATCACGGTCGCCTGATTGTGACGGGAAAACTGGACGAAATGCGCGAACAAGCCGGAACCAGTCTCGAAGATTATTTTGTCAGCCTCGTCGGTAACGAACGACAAGTGGCAGGGACGCTTTCCTGGATCGGATAAAACCAAGACAGGAATAACAAGATTTTCTCAGGATTTAACAGGATTTTTTGAGCCATTTTTGCTCGAACACTGTTTGTGTTAATCCTGCCTTCAATCTCGTTAATCCTGTCTCTGTCTTAAAATTTTGCAGACGAATTTATGTCTCAGCTCTACACATTATTCTGGCTGCGCTATCGGGTCTTCATCAATTCGATGACGACCCGCGGCGAAATTGCACGTACCGTCCTGAATGCTTTGTTGTTGCTCATTCCCGTAGTCCTCAGCATTGGCATTGGACTAGCCTTACTCGCTGCTATTATCCTGATCCCGGAATTCCGGGAACCAGTCATCAAAGGTGGCATGACTACCGTGCTGGCGACCCTGCTGCTATTGATGCTCATCTCTCAATCCACCGGAGCTTCCTCACATTTCGATCCGCGCCGTTATTTATTATTTCCGATCAATCTCGGCAAATTATTTTTTCTGAATCTGGTTTCAGCGCTGGGCGAATTTTCAATGCTGATGGTCTTGCCTTCGATGGCTGGAATGCTGATCGGACTCGGAATTGCCTATCACAACTGGTGGGGTGGATTGCTGGCGTTCGGCCTCGCGCTGCTTTGGGTGGTGGCGCTTTTCATTTGTACCGGAATGGTCTTCGCCTGGTTATTATCAGGTCGTAAACGCAGCCGTGAAGTTTTCTTCGCCTTATTAATTGGAGGGTTTACGGCTATCGGACAATTGCTTCCACGCTTTCTTTCGACAGAGTATGGGGCAGAATTATTAGTCGGGATATTGCCTTATCAGGAAGCCATTTCGCGGCTCATGAATTGGACGCCGATTGGTGTCTGGTCATATTTTTTTACGGAGCTGGCTGCCGGTGAAACCTACTTTGCCGTCGTTCATTTATTAGCCGTCAATGCCCTGTGGACGAGCTTAGCTTTACTGATTGGCTACGTCGTCTTCAAACGATTGGCAACAAATCCTAAAGCCAGCAGCGCGAGTTCCGTTCAAACAGAAATTCAGGACGTCGCGCGACTCAAAAGAAATTTCATCGCGGTCACTCTTCCATTTTTCTCACAACAAACTTCAGCGATTTTTGCGAAGGAATTAAGATATTACCTGCGTAATCCGGCGACGTATTTGACAGCTCTTTCTTCCTTGATTTTTCCCCTCATTATGTTTCGCTCAATCGGGAGTGTGGGCCGCTCTTCAAGGTATAGTGACAGCATCTGGATCATCAGCATTTGGGTTTCCTATGTACTCATGCTGAACCTGCAATATTTTGGAGGACTATTTTCTTATGACGGCGCCGGATTCCGCCAATATCTGCTCTCACCGTTAAATTGGAAGCGATTATTGCTGGGAAAAAACCTGGCCATCTGGTTAATTGTTTCCGTTCAAATCAGCTTGATTATTGGCTTGTCTCAACTGATAGACGGTAATATCACACGGGATAAATTATTCACGGCAATTTGTTGTTCATTAATCGCAGTGGCGCTTTACAGCATTATTGGCAATTACATCTCAATTTATTTTCCCGCCCCTGTGAACTTCGGAGTTCCTGCCAAAAGGAAACAGCATTGGTCAGGCATCAATTTATTGATTCAGTTTGGACTGTTATTCGGAGTCGCTGGATTATTACTCCTACCGATTGGCGCTGGAATATGGTTCAAAAGCGTAATGATTCGTTATGCGCTGTTTATTCTCTTCACGGTTGGAAGTTGGTTCGCTTATTTTTTTTACGTCACCAGGCAAGGGCAAAAATTGGAAGCACGTAGATTTGAGATTTCTGAAGCAATTAATCGAAAGACGGAAAAAAGCTGAGCGTCACAGCTCTGCGATTAATTGAAGCCAACGCCTTGAGATAACAGAGCCTGAAAATGTGGCGTCAACTTGCTAGTTTGCACTGTGTTCGTGACTGTCACTTTGATGAAGACCTGATCGCGTAAAGCGTCCGATTTTCGTTTAAGTCGAGCCTGAGAAAACAGCGCAAACTGAAAGTTGACGCCACAGTTATTTTAGAACACCAGCTTCAATCCGAACTGAATGCGGCGCGGATCAAACGCGGATTGGAACGCCAGCGGTTGCCCTAAGGCTAAGCTGCGATCTTTGCGTCCGGTCAGGCGTACAGTTCCGGCATTGTAATCCGGCTCAGTGAATTTTCCAGTTGAATCAACCGTCGGCGGAATAATATCCCGCACGGCGGCATAGTTCGTTCGGTTGAAAAGATTCACGGCTTCGACGGTGAATTCCAGTCGGGCGCTGCCATCCTGCTTAAAGCGAATCGCTCGCGTTAAGCGCATGTCAACGCTCTTGAAGTTCGGTCCGATTCCGGTATTGCGACCAATATAAAATAAGCGGTCATTGCCTCCGCGTGTATCGGCATTAATGTCTTGTCCGGTCGTCAAAGTAAACGGAATTCCGCTACGGATTGAGATGATCGGAGCCAGAGAAAAATCTTTCAACGCGACATTTTTCCACGGGCTGCTGAACACGCCACTGAAAACATAGTTGTGACGTAAATCAAAACTTGATAG
>JAYVRW010000429.1:0-9443 GCA_043775925.1 Blastocatellia bacterium | reverse complement strand
AACAATTCGCGTGGACTTCAAAGCAGATTTTCCCCGAATTTCAACGTATCGGAGACGCGGCTACACGCGAAGCGTGTGCTTTACTTTTTGATTCAATCATCGAAGACGAAAAATGGTTAAGTGACCACTTACGATTTCACGAAAGCGCTGTTTTCAGGCATCGTTCCGCTACTCTCAGACTTTTTCGGCTCCGGCGTTATGCGGCTAAAATTCAGTACGAAGTCGAATTGCATTCCAATCAATTAAGCAGTTCCGCCGGGTCGCGCTACGTTGAATTGCTTAGCGAAGCCGTGCGTGTGCGGTATGATGAAACCGCTCATTTACGAGATGTCAGCGAAGCATTTTATTCCGGTGATTTTTTGCGAGCCAGTGCCTTCGCTTCGCAGTTGCGTGAACAATTGAAAACGAAATTTGGCTCGCGCTGGTGGACTTCGCGCAAGGCTGGTGATTACCTGATTGACCTGTGGAATACGGGCGGTCGTTACAAGGTTGAAGAGCTGGCGAAGATGATTGATCTGGGTGATTTATCGTACGATTGGTTAGCTGAGGAATCAGTGAGAAAACTTATTTAGACAGGATTGACAAGATGAACAGGATTCACCAAGACGCTATATTTATTGGCTTTTCTTCTTATCCGGTCAATCTTGTTAATCCAATAATTTTATTGGTATGCGCCTTCACGTTTCTAAAATCTTAATTTTGATGCTGCTGCCCCTCGCAGTTTTGGCGCAACCATCTCTTTCCTCCGAACAAATCAATACTATTATCAAAGAAGCCGCCGCGAATGGAGATGGATGGCAACACCTGCGCGACTACACGTATACGCGCCGTGCTGGTAAACAAAAGACCGATAAAAACGGACAGCTCAAAGATGATTCTACGACTTACGAAATATTTTACTTATTACCCGATCCCACGAAGCGGCGTTCCGGTTATGCGCACATCAAGACGCACGAAAATGGAATTCCGCTGCCGGATTTGAACATCGAAAAAGAACGAAAAATCCTCATCGAAGACGAAATCGAACGCGAGAAGAAACTACAGAAAATCCCGGAAAATAAAGATATTTCCTCGAAAGCGAAGGGGGATTACAACGGAGTCTTCATTACCAAAAACGTTGGTGGAGTCAGTAACGAAACCTATTTAATTTTCAATCCGCAAGCGATTTTGCGGCACTGCAATTTCAAGTCGCCGCGTTTTGAAAAAATCAATCAGCGTGAAACTTTGCTGCTTGATTGGACTCACAACCTAACCATCCAATTGGATGATGGTTACGGTTATTTAGCCAAGCTCAAAGGCGTGATTGCAATTGATTGGCAGGATCATTTTGTCGTCCGCATCGAAGGCTTTCCCAAAGATGAACCCGCCGCGCAACCTGCCGCATATTTTGAAGCGATGCAATTACCCGATGGATTTTGGGTGACGAAAATCGCCCGCGTCAACGGCGCCAATTTCCCTAAAATTTTTGGTGGCAACGTCAATCAAAATTACTACCACGAAACCAGCAACTACCAACGATTCTCAGCAGAAATTAACGATGCTAAGATCAAAGTGCCCGATAAGAAATAATGAGCGGGCAATTCAAGTTGGAACCAATCTCTATCAAAGATTCATTCAAAATAAACTGCCCGCCATAATGCCTAAGAAGCCACTGAAACGTTAGTTTAAGAACTTCACTTTACCAGTTTCCAAGTCATAAATGGCGCCAACTAAAATGGCTTTTCCTGAATCAAGTAAGCCTTTAATCGTCGGGCTTTTCTCCTTGATGTTTGCTAACTGAAGTCTGACATTTTCCTCACCAACAGCTTCGACAAATTCGTGGTTCTTGGAATTTTTCTCACCGTGCTTCCAATCTTTCCCAATATCGTTGACAGCGGGCTGAATTTTATCCAGAAGCCCAGTCAAATTTCCAAGTTTGACATTATCACAAGCGCCTTTGATCGCCCCACAGTTGGTATGCCCCAAAACAACGATAACGTCCGCACCTGAAACTGCCGTCGCAAATTCAAGGCTTCCCAGAATGTCCTCGTTGATGATATTTCCTGCCACACGAGCATTAAAGGCATCACCATTATTCAAATCAAAAACGTCGTCAACAGAGATTCTTGAATCCAGGCAACTAACAATGGCATAATTTGGGAATTGCCCTTTGGCTGTAATGCTAACCTGATTGCGATAGTTTTTCTGGTTTTTTGATTTACCTGCCACAAATCGCTCATTTCCCTTTTTTAGTTCCTGTAACGCCTGTTGCGGCGTGGTTTCCGTCTGTTTCTTTTTGGTCGTGACACCAATTTTTCTGGCCTTTTTTTCCGCTCCGGCCTCCACCTGTCCAAAAGCCGAAAAAGCTAAAGCGCAGGATATAACAATCGCACTCATAAATTTATTTTTCATATTTTATCTCCTTATTTTGGTTTGTTAGAAATTGATTCGCAAACTTGCTCCGAGTCCATTCAGTGTTCCAGGTCGAGCTTTATTTCCCGTTTCATTTTGTCGAACGTAAAAGAAATCGCCAGAAAAGTGATCGTTAAACTTACGCGAAAAACCAGCTTGTGTGCGAAACCTGGCAAAGTCTTTGAGTTGCGTATCGTAAAATGGCTCAACCGAAATGAAAGGTTCAATTTTCTTCTTTGCGACGTTGAACTCACGTTTCAACCACAATCGGTTGCGTATCACTGTCGAATTCAGCCGCGAATAGCGGGCTTCATACTGAACCAGATTACGATTCACCAGCGTAAACTTCCTGCCTAATGGGACAGTGAAAGTCGCTAATCCGAGATAACGGCTCTCATAGCGTTTTCGGATAAATGTTGCATTTGAGTAGCGATAAAGATACCCGCCTCCGACGGTGACATACTTGTTAACTTTTTTGGTAATGAGTCCACCAATTCTGGCATCAGTTGTTATGTTGACGTTGTTCCCAAATCGCCCGAACTCCCACACACTAAAATTCCAGTCCTTCTTTTTGTTGAGTGGAATTATGAATTGCGTGTCATTCCAGAGCTGGAAGTCGGTTTCATATTTCGTCTGCGAAAAAGTATTGGCAGAAAACGTGAAACAACAAGCCATCACAAAAAATACTTTGCTCAATCTCATATTTTTTTTATTGTTATGTCAAAAACAAAAAGACCTTTCACAGAATTTGTTCGTCGAACAAATTCTGTGAAAGGTCTTGATACTTTATTGATGTACCGGACTGCAATAAGCAATCGTGCTGACGGCATCATCAAACCTGATGGGCGATCTACTCCCCCTTCACACGAGTAACAATTACTTCAGCCCATACCCTTTTGTCAAGTATCAGATTTATTTATTTTCATTAATTATTTTTTTTCAGCTCGTAATTTTCACTTCTCCCAAAAAATCATTTTCGTAGCTGTTTGGACAAAATCTGATTTGATACTTACACTCATCTTCAGAGCTTGAAATACTTCAAGTCCGTGGAAACAGTAAAGTGATCTTAAAAAATAATGAAAGCATCAACCGTTCACGTCGCGCTGGATGACCGCAGCTACGACATCACTATCGCCAATGGAATTCTAATGCAGGCTGGAGAAATTGCGTGGGCTGCATTAGGCGCGAAAACGAAGAAGCTTGGATTGATTTCCAGTCCTACCGTTTATCCACTCTTCGGCAAAATCATTGAAAAAAGCCTGAAAAAAGCTGGATTTAAACCGCTGACGCATTTGATGAATGACGGCGAACGCGCCAAGACATTGAAGACCGCTGAGCAGGTCTGGTCATTTTTACTGGCAAATCATTTCGAACGCGGCGACGCTCTCATCGCTTTAGGCGGTGGCGTAGTCGGAGACCTGACGGGCTTTGTTGCGGCGTGTTTTCAGCGTGGCATTGAATTTATTCAAATCCCGACAACGTTGCTCGCGCAAATTGACAGCTCTGTCGGAGGCAAGACCGCCGTCAATCATCCGCTCGGCAAAAACATGATCGGCGCCTTTCATCAGCCCAAAGCCGTCATCATTGATCCAAACGTTTTGAAAACTTTGCCGCCGCGAGAATTACGCGCCGGATTATTTGAAGCCATCAAACATGGCATCATCCGTGACGCTTCTGTCTTTGAATTGATCGCCAATAACAAAACAAATATCGAAATGCTTGACGCTGAAGTCATGTCCGAAATCGTCAGACGAAATTGCGAAATCAAAGTCAGTGTCGTCGCTGCCGATGAACGCGAAAAAGGACTGCGCCGCATCCTGAATTACGGTCACAACATCGGTCATGCACTGGAAGCTGTCACCCATTATCGTCGCCTCAAACACGGCGAAGCGATTGGCTATGGAATGAAAGCCGAAGCGAATCTGGCAGAAAAAATCGGCGTATTATCCGCAGCAGATCGTCAGAAAATTTGCGAAGTGATTGATTCATTCGGAAAATTGCCGAGCATTAAAGATTTGAACGTTGCAGAAATTATCGCCGCAATGGCACACGACAAAAAAGCTTCACAGGGAAAATTACCGTTTATTTTACCGACGAAAATTGGCGAGGTAATTATCCGCGATGACGTTGAGACAAAGGCGATTCGCGCTAGTATTAACGAACTCTTGCAGAGTTAGCTGAAACCGTCTTGCACAGGCGTTAAGAGTTCAAGCTTCAGCTTGCTTCTCTCTCAACGCGGAAAACCAAGCTAAAGCTTGAACTCTTAACGCTTGCATCATTCGTATGAATGAAATCAATTTAATTATCCCACTCGGCACGCAAATCGTTTCTCGGATTGAAATCAAAAATCCGAATGACGATCCGCCTTGCCCTCTTGGTTCCGTCGGCGTAATTCTCAGCGCACCCACTGATAATTCACATTCGTATCGCATCAAATTTTCCAATGGTATTGAAGTTTCCTTACGACGAGATGAATTTTCAATCCGTAAACATCACACCAGCGGCACGACTACGCTTAAAGAAAATGACTTGTATGACTATGTGATTTTTCGTGTGATTGTCGGGTCGCGGGCTTTTGGATTAGACACAGAATCTTCGGACACAGATCGTCGCGGAATTTATTTACCTCCGGCAGAATTGCATTGGGGGCTGTATGAAATTCCTGAGCAAATCGAAAACAAAGACAATGAAGAATGTTATTGGGAGTTACGAAAATTTCTGATCCTCGCGCTCAAAGCGAATCCAAATATTTTGGAATGTTTGTATTCTCCACTGATTGAAACGATCACGCCGCTCGCGCAGGAGCTGCTGGGTATGCGCGAAATCTTTTTGTCGAAGTTGGTGTATCAAACGTACAACGGCTACGTGATGTCGCAATTCAAAAAACTGGAACAAGACCTTCGCGCACATGGCGAAATCAGATGGAAACACGCGATGCACCTGATTCGATTATTAATGTCGGGCGTGACCGTCCTCAAAGAAGGCTTCGTACCTGTTCGCATTGATGCGCATCGTGAAGAACTTTTAGCCATCAAGCGCGGCGAAGTAAAATGGGAAGAAATCACCGCACGTCGTCTGGCGTTGCATCAGGAATTCGATGCGGCTTTGGCGAAAACTAAATTGCCGGAACGACCTGATGATGAAAAGGCAAATGCATTTTTAATTCGCGCGCGACGTGAGATGGGTACAAAAACTTAGACAGGATAAACAAGATTTATTTCAAGATTTACAAGGTAAAACCAAGAAATGTTCCTGTAAATCCTGTTATAAATCTTGTTCATCCTGGCTAAAATAATTCTATGAAATTCGACCAACGACTCTACACAGAAATTCAACAGCAACCGCATCCACTGCTTTTCGTCACCGTCAGTGGAGCGCATCTTTACGGCTTCCCTTCACCGGATTCCGATTACGATTTGCGCGGCGTCCACATCCTTCCCGTGCCTGAAGTCATCGGACTTGATCCGGGTCACGAGACGCTTGAAATTTCAGAATTTCGCGGCAACCTCGAAATGGATTTAGTCACGCATGATGTCAAAAAGTTTTTTGGATTGCTGCTCAAGAAAAATGGCTACGTGCTGGAACAGCTTTATTCTCCGCTGATTTTGCACGCTATGCCTGAGCATGCAGAGCTGAAAGAAATTACTAAACGCTGCATCACCAAACATCACAGCCATCATTATTTCGGCTTTGCTGAAACACAGTGGAAACTCTTCGACAAAGAAAGCCCGCGCCGCGTGAAACCTTTGTTATACGTGTTTCGTGTCTTGCTGACGGGCATTCACCTGATGCGGACAGGTATCATCGAAGCGAACCTTGTCACTCTGAATCGGGAGTTCAAACTGGCTTACGTTGATGAGTTGATTGCTCGAAAATTATCCGGGCCTGAAAAATCTACATTGGAAGATGAGGATGTAAGTTTTTATCAACAGGAATACGAACGATTGCGTAAAGAGTTAGAATCTGCATTTCAAGCAAGCCACTTGCCTGAAGCGCCTTCCGCGCGTGAAGCGTTGAATGATTTGCTAATTCGTCTGCGAATAAACTCATAAAATTTTCCACGATAACCAGAATGTAAAAATTTCTTTTCTCCACCTGTAACCTTTTCCCCACCTCAATCGTGATGACTATGAAAACTAAATCGAAAGGAAAAAATATGAACAGTCAAAATGTCCTTGTCATCGGAGGCGGAATCGCGGGACTTACCGCTGCGGTATTCCTGGCGCAGGCTGGAAAGTTCGTCACGCTGTTTGAAAAATCAAAAACTGTTGGAGGCCGCGCTACAACGGAGGAAAAGAAAGGATTTCAGTTCAATCTGGGGCCGCACGCGCTGTATGCCGATGGTCACGGAGCGCGAATCCTGCGCGAACTTGGCATCGAATTTACAGGAGGAAAACCCAGCGCATCTGGTTCATACGCCGTATTGAATGGACGTAAGCATACGTTTCCAAACGGTGGCGTTTCGTTGATGACGACGAACCTGTTTGGACTCGCGGCGAAAATGGAAGCGGCGCGGCTGCTTGGCGCTATCGGGAAAATTGATGCGCAGGTAATTCAGCACATTTCTATTCGTGAATGGCTGGAAACAGAAATTCGCCAGCCTGAAGTTCGACAATTAATCAGCGCACTTTTTCGCGTCTCGACGTATGGCAACGATCCTTATTTAATGAGCGCGGGCGCGGCGCTGGCACAATTTCAAATGGCAGTGGCGAGCAATGTTTACTACCTCGACGGAGGCTGGCAGACTTTGGTGAACGGGCTGCGCAGCACGGCAGAAAAAGCCGGAGTCGAAATTCTGACACACGCCAAAGCCGAAAAAGTTATCCACGATAAAAACGTCAAAGGCGTCCAATTATCCGACGGCTCAATGCTTGAAACATCGTCGGTTATTGCAGCCGTCAGTCCGCATGAAGCTTGTGACCTGATTGAAAATGCTGACAAAACTGAACTTAGAAAATGGGCAAAAAATGCGACGCCAGTGAAAGCCGCCTGCCTTGATGTTGCGCTCAAATCTTTGCCACAACCGCGTGCGACTTTTGCGCTGGGGATTGATTCGCCCCTTTATTTATCGGTGCATTCTGCCACTGCGAAGCTGGCTCCAAACGGTGGTGCGATGATTCACGTAGCGAAATATCTACCCACCAACGCAAAAGATTCGGCGAAATCTGTCGAGCAGGAATTAGAAAATTTATTGGATTTGATTCAACCCGGCTGGCGTGAACAAATCATTGAAAAAAGATTTTTGCCGAGTATGACCGTGAGTCACGCCATCGTTGATGCTGAGCGAGGCGGCTACGCCGGAAGACCAGGGCCGGCAGTTCCCGGCATCAGTGGTTTATTTGTCGCAGGCGATTGGGTAGGGAAAGAAGGGATGCTGGCAGATGCAAGTTTTGCGAGCGGAAAACGCGCGGCTGAGTTAATCAGCGCTGCGGGCTTTATCCAGAACGAAAGCTAAAAGTCTCAATTTAAATTAGCCATGAATTGCACGAATGTTCACGAATTAGATTCTCAACCAAATTGGCTTGGGAATTTTAATTCGTGAACATTCGTGTAATTCGTGGCTCTACTTATTCTTCAATTCACGAGATTGTAAAATAGATTTCTCAACCTTTCTGGTCTATCATCTCTCTGTCTTCGTAAGTCGTAGTCCAAATTTACAATTTAATATTTTCGATTCAGAGGGATATTTCATGAATAAAAATCTTAACCGTCGTGAATTCATTAAACGCAGCGCAGCTACTACGGCTGCTGTAACAACTGCGACAACCTTTATTACCAATGCACAAAGCACCAGCCCGAACAGCCGCGTCAACGTGGGCTTCATCGGCGTTGGGGCGCGCGCTCATCAATTAATTGAAGACACAAAAAATGTCGGCGGGATTGAAATCACGGCGATTTGTGATGCGTACAAAGGTCGCCTCGAACGGGCGCAGGAACGCACCAATGGACGCGCAAAAGCCTATCCCAACCTCAATGAACTTCTGGCGCTGAAAGATATTGATGCGGTGTTTATCGCTACGCCGGATCATCTGCATAAAGAACATGTCATCGCGGCACTCGAAGCCGGCAAAGATGTGTACGTCGAAAAACCTTTGACCTACACGATTGAAGAAGGATTAGAAATCATTGCCGCCGCCAATAAATCCGGTCGGATCGTGCAGGTTGGGTCGCAGGGAGTCAGCTCCGCTGCGCAACAAAAAGCCAGAGAAATTATTGCTTCCGGCAGGCTTGGACAAATCACGATGGTGCGCGCTACCAATCATCGCAACTCCGCAAGCGGCGCGTGGATTTATCCGATTCCCTCTGACGCTTCGGCGGAAACTGTCAATTGGGACATGTTTCAGGGCAACAAAAAGAAGATGCCTTTTTCGCCAGAACGATTTTTCAGGTGGCGGTGCTATTCAGATTATTCGGGCGGAATCGCGACAGATTTATATGTTCATCTCGTGACAACGATTCACTACATTATGAACGCGCAGGCCCCTGAAACGGTGATGGCGATGGGGCAATTGTATCGCTGGAAGGAAAGCCGCGATGTGCCGGATACGATCAACGGACTCGTGCAATATCCTGAAGGCTTCGTCGTTAATCTAAGCGCAACATTCAATAACGAAGCGGTCAACGAGCGTGGCTTTCAAATTATGGGAACGGAAGGCACGCTGGAAATCGGAGGCAAAGGCGTAGCATTTTCACCTTCGCGCAGCTCCGACGACAACGGATGGATTACGGATTCGTGGTCGAGTAAATTACAAAAAGCCTATTACAGCGACCCGAAAGTTATTGCCGCTGAACGTCCAAATCGCCAGGCGCAGAAGATGTTACCGGGCGCAGAGCGATGGGAAGAAATCGGAATGAGCGATACCGTTCCGCATATTCAAAATTTCCTGACGGCGATCAAGACCAGAAAACAGCCCTACGAAAATGTCCTGACAGGTCATCGCGCTGCGGCTGTCGCACACATGGTCAATCTTTCGGCAAAGCTCAAAAAACCGATTCATTGGGATCGTGAAAAAGATAGCGTCAAAGCCGATTAGCAAGCGTTAAGAGGTCGC
>JAYVRW010000428.1:0-2829 GCA_043775925.1 Blastocatellia bacterium | reverse complement strand
GCGTTCAACCTCAGTCGGAACCGCTGCTATCAAGCGTTTCGTGCGCCCTCTCAGTTATCAAACCTTCCCGAATGAAGCGTTGCCGGCAGCGTTGCAGGACGGAAACCCGCTGGGAATTTGGCGGCTGGTAGAAAATGAAATAACGAAAAATTAGTAGGATTTTTTACCTGCGAAATTATAGGTAACTGTTAATTTTTCTTCGCGGCTCTGCCGCCCCGACGCCAGGAAAGGCTCTGCCTTTCCTGGCGTCCACCACCAATCAGGGCTATGCCCGTTATCTACCAACGGGCATAGCCCAAAACAAAAGTTACAGCCTACGGTTGGGCAAAGCCACAACCGCACATCAGGTGGCAGAGCCGCAAATCCTGAGTCACTGAAATTATTTTTTTCGCACCTTTTCGTGCACGCCTTCCCCTCCTCTTTTCTGGATTTTTCATCGCATTGGGTCTTTAGACTCAACGTTATGAACTCTATCCAGGACTTAGAACTAATTTGGGCTTGTGGGAAACCGGGTCACGATCATCCTTCGTGGGATGGAGCAGAGCGTTGCAATACGGATGCCGATCCACAGGTAGAGCAATTACAAAAAGCCGTCACGAAATTAGCCTTGTCGTGCATGCGTGCGCTGGACGCACTCAAGCTTCTGTTGCCGCCCGATCATCAGCGGCTTCAGGAAACGTATTCGACCATTCATAAACAGCTTTGCATGCAATACATTACAGCGGGTGAACCGTACGGACGTGGTGAAGATGGGATGTGGAAATGGGTGAAGGAACGCGCCGAAAATTAATCAAGGTACAATAGGCGTCTCGCCTGTTGTCTTATCTCCAAATATTTTTAACGCCAAGGAACAAAGAGGCAAGGAATCAAGGAAAACCGATTCATTCGATTTATTCTTTGACCCCTTGCCACTTTGTCCCTTGGCGTTAATTCAATAGTATTACTAAAATTTCCGCCCGCGATTATTGCGGATTTTCAAACGATAATCATCACCTTTAATTTCGATGACTTTGCACATTTCGTGCAAGCGCGAACGCAAGCGAACACCTACGCGATCCGTTAATGTTTCGTCGCCTTCCCTCACTTCATCCAAATAATTCGATGTAAAAATCGTCAGTTTCTTTTCGTTGTAACGCTTATTGATAATCTGCGTCATCGTGTCGCGTACCCAATCGGTTGGCTTCGATGCGCCTAATTCATCCAGCACTAAGACTTGTGCTTCATACACCGGAGCCAGCACGCGCAACTCTGATGACTGCGAAATCGGGTTATAAGAATCCTGAATTTCCTTGAGCAAATCACGAAAATCGTAGAACAGGCACGAAACGCTTTTGCGCTGAATCAGCGAAGAAATAATCGCGGTCGCCAGATGCGTTTTGCCTACACCACACGGCCCCATCAATAATAATCCAATATCAAGATTTGGGAATTCATCTACCATGTGCTTCGCATCGCGCAATGCATACGCCTGCGATAAAAATGTCTGCGTATTCGGCGCGCCCTGCGGCTGGTAATTATTGAACGAACATTTATCGTAGCGTTTCGGAATCTGCGAAACAGATTGAAGTGCGTCACGGCGATCCGTGCTTTGACAACGGCAGAGCTTGACGCCTTTTCCGACGACCAGCTCCCAGCCAGTATCGCGACAAAATTCACACGGCTGTGGTTCAGTTTTTGCGAGGACGACGTTCATTCGATATATTTATTGAGAAGAATTTCTGCTTTCTAAAAAGTGGATTATAAGAGACGCACAGAGCCAATTCAAGTTGCTGATTGATGCGGGCGAAGTAATTGAGTAATATCTTGCTGCCCTTGATTTTTTTGGGGAAAATTTATGAATAAGTTCATTTCAAAATTCACTGTCACGCTGATTTTTTGCTTCGCTTCAAACTTTTCGTTGTTCGCGCAAACTCCGCAACCGCAAACTTCCGACAGCAAAGTCAGCAATCACGAAGCCGTTTGCGACGGTGCACTAGAATTAATCCCCAGCGCTGCGAATTTTCAGCGCAAACGCTACGTCAGCAAAGTCCCGGTTCGACCTGCCAAACCCAGAAAACGAAGATAACTATTCAAAGCAGGTTCGGCATACTTTTTCTAATAGCCCAGCCCGTTTACGGCTAGAAAAGATTTGCGAATGATTTTCAGCCCGGTTCAGCGGGCTTCTTCTGCGCTTCAGCTAAAGCTCTTGCAAGCCCGATAAATCGGGCTAAATATTTCCGCCTTCTTTCCCAGCCATAAATGGCTGGGCTATTAGAAAAAAATTCGGCACCAGAACTATTCAATTATTATGGCTCCAGAAAATCCCACAGACATCTACGAAATCACCCGCGAAAAAATTGATAAAATCTCGCTGGAACAACGGCTCATCACCGGAGCCGCCGGAGCGGTTGTCACCTTCGATGGCGTCGTCCGCGAACAAACCAAAGGTCGTCGCGTAGTGACTTTGCAGTACGAAGCCTACGAAGGAATGGCAGTCAAAGAGATGCGCAAAGTCGGCGAAGAAATTCACGCCCGCTTCCCCGAAGTCCTGAACATCGGCATCATCCATCGCTTCGGAGAATTAAATATCACCGAATCCAGCATCGCGATTGTAATCACGTCTCCGCACCGAAAAATATCGTTTGAGGCGTGCCACTACGCCATTGATCGCGTGAAGCAAACCGTGCCGATCTGGAAGAAAGAAATTTTTGAAGATGGTGAGGCTTGGGTTGAGGGGACGATGCCGAGTACCTAGGTTGTGTTGACATCTGATAGGTAAGTCGTTGCGATAAAGCCAGTTACCGGGAAACGTCATTTTCTTAAATCAAGCCCCAATCTCGCTGCAAACAA
>JAYVRW010000427.1:0-36884 GCA_043775925.1 Blastocatellia bacterium | reverse complement strand
GCTGCAAAACCAATTGTAATGAACGGGCGTTTCACGATGTCTTTGGCAACACTGGATAAATCGAAAACCTGATCGAACCAGATGTACGTCGTAAAATGCAGGCAAGCGTAAAAGAACGAATATAGTCCAATCATTCGCCGCAGCAGAATCAACCAATTCAATTTTTTTATTTTTCGCAGTGGCGTGATGGCAAGAGAAATCAACAGAATCGCCAGTGCCCACGTGCCTGTGCTGTGCGTAATAAATTCAACCGGATTCGCGGTCAAATTATTTGTATAAAAACAAACCAGCAAACGTATAAAAGGCAATAAGCACAGTAGATGAACAATAATTTTTACGAGCTTGAGATATTTATTGCTCATAAATCGTATGGCAGAAGCACGCATGCTGTAAGTGCGCGGGAGTCTAACGTAAGGAATATTTACGGCGTGCGTGTTTCTGCCTTCTCAAAAATTCTTCCGCAAATCCATTCCGCTGTACATACTTGCGACCTGATCCCCGTAGCCATTGAACATCTGTGTTTTCGTACTTTTAAAAAATTCAGGCAAGCGTCTTTCCGTGGCCTGCGACCAGCGTGGATGAGGGACTTCAGGGTTGACGTTGGAATAAAATCCGTACTCATCGGAAGCCATCATATTCCACGTCGTGCGCGGCTGGTCTGCCATTAATCGAATGTTGACAATGGACTTGATACTTTTGAATCCATACTTCCACGGCACAATCAAACGAACCGGAGCGCCGTTCTGATTTGGCAAAGATTTTCCGTATAACCCAGTCGCCAGAATCGTCAGCGGATGCATCGCTTCATCTATTCGTAACCCTTCAACGTAAGGCAAAGTCAATCCACTAAATTTTGCTAAAGGCATTTGTGCTTTGTCATATAAAGTTGCGAACTGAACATACTTTGCACTTGAATTTGGTTCGACCTGTTTCAGTAATTCACGCAGCGGAAAGCCCATCCACGGTATGACCATTGACCATCCTTCGACACAGCGAAACCGGTAGATGCGCTCTTCCAGGGGAGCGATTTTTAGCAATTCATCCAGATCAAATTTCTTAGGCTTGTTAGCTTCTCCTTCGATATTCACTACCCAGGGACGAGTAAGCAACGTGTGCGCATTGACGGCAGGATCGCTTTTAGCAGTTCCGAATTCGTAGTAATTATTATAACTGGTAATGTCTTTGAGCGAAGAGATTGCTTCAGTGTTAGGAGTAGAATCGGCTTTTCTACACGCCGAGAACCCAATAGTTGCGGCTCCCGCCGCCAGGAGAAATTGGCGGCGATGACGAAAGATTTTTTCGTCGGTGATGTCGGAAAATTTAAGGTCACATTGTTTCCTGATTAGCATAAAAATCCCTCAATTCCTTAATCGCAGATGCGCTTTATTTTATTCCCACACCAACTCTTTTGCCTGATAAGTGTCACATCAGAATAAATTGGAAGTTGCTTGAATAAAAAATTTCCAACATTTTCGTAACTCAAATTTCAATTTCTAACATTTTCGTATTTTTCAATTTTATCACAAAAATAACCTGTTGAGATCGTTGATGCTCTGCCTGATAAACCTTGCCTGCCTGCCCTGCACGGCTCCAATTCTCTCCACAATTCTGTAGCGCAACAAAAATCCTGCAACGATATTGTGGGAAAAGATTATTGAATGCCTGCCTCGCCACATCGCGCTCAGATAACTTTTTCACTTGCCCTGAAACACCTAATTCTAAAGGAAGTTACTGCGTCATTGACCAACCCTGTCAGCGCCTGAATTAGAGCGCCGCAACGTTAGATAAAAATCTGGCATAAGAAATGCACTTTCAAAAGCGCCGTACTTAGGATCAGCAATTTTTCGTTCGGCAATGATTCAAGATGTCTCTGGTATTCAAACCACGAAACACAGAGGCGCATTTTTAGAAAGCTTTGCTGGGATATTAACCCCAAAAGAAAAGAGACTGGTTTCGGTTTGCGACGCTAGACCAGTCTCCTTCTCCACTTCACGTTTCATGAAAGGAGCATCACCATGCTAACAGAAAAGTTTCGGCTTCACAAAATTCAGATTTCTTACGCGCCGACTTATGCAAAAATCAAAATTCTGACCGTCGCTTTCGCTTTCCTCATTTTTGCCGCAGTCACGCAGGCGCAATCTTTTCAGGGTGGATTGCGTGGGTCAATCAAAGATGGCGAAGGTAACGTTTTACCTTTGACCGCATTAACCTTAACCAACATTGAAACCAATGTTGTCCGCAACACTACTTCCAATGGAGCGGGCGAATACGTGTTCGAGAAAGTTGATCCGGGCAAATACAAAATCAGCGCATTTCTGAACGGTTTCAAGAAAACGGAACGCAGTGATGTTATCATTGAGACACAACAACAAATGTCTTTAGACTTGGCGTTGCAAGTTGGCAACGTCGTCGAAACCGTCATTATTACTGGCGAAGTTGCGATGATCGAAAGCGCCACGGCTTCAACGGGAACGGTTTTGAGCAAGCAGATTCTGACGGATTTGCCGAACTCAGGGCGCAACCCGTTTATGATGTCGGCGATTACTCCGAACGTCATTCCGGTTGGCAATCCAACCTTTAATCGTCAACAGGATCAAAGTGGCTCTTCCGCGATTTCACTCGCGGGAGGGCCAGTGCGCGGCAACAACTATATCATTGACGGCGTGCCGATTACTGATTTAGTCAATCGTGCGGTGATCGTTCCTTCTATTGAGGCAGTGCAGGAAGTCAAAGTTCAAATCAATACTTATGACGCCGAAGCAGGACGCACAGGCGGCGGCTTTTTTAATACCACAGCCAAATCAGGCAGCAATGATTATCACGGAAATATTTTCGGCTTCCTGCGTCCATCCTCCATGCAGGCGAACAATTTTTTTAATAATTTAAAAGGGATTGCCAAGCCCAATGCGCCGTACAAACTTTACGGTGGAGCCTTTGGCGGCAAGATCAAATTGCCCTGGGTTTACGATGGCAAAGACAAAACATTTTTCTGGTCTTCGTTTGAAGGCTACCGCATGGATACATTTTTAAGTGAAACATTTACGGTTCCCACTGACCGCGAAAAGCTGGGAGATTTTTCGCAAACCAAAGACAGCAAAGGTGCGCTCGTTGTCATCAAAGACCCGCTGACAGGCTTGCCATTTGTGGGCAATATCATTCCGACCTCGCGCCGCGATGTCGCCGGATATAATATTGCGCAATATTTTCCAAAGGCCAACGGCGCCGGTGATGCGCTTTCGGGACTGAATAATTACACCGCAACTTCAACGCTCTCAGATCGTGCCGATCAGCAGACGCTCAAAGTAGATCATTCGATTGGCGAGAAGTATAAAGTCAGCGTATTTTACGCTCATTACGGCAGCCGCGAACCGGAAGCCGATTACTATAAAAACATCGCCAATCCCGGCGGGACCCTGCTTTTCCGCAATGTTCATGCGGTCGCAATGAATAACATCTACGCTCTAAATTCAACAACGGTGCTGAGCTTACGTTATGGCTACAACACGTTTACAGATAGCCCGAACACGTCCAGCGCAGGGTTTGATGTTCCCGGTTTAGGCTTTGCCAACAGCTTTACCAAAGACATTGTCTTCAATAAATTTCCTCGCATTAATATTGCTGGTGCAGCCTACGGTTCAGCGACGCAAGCGGCGTTGGGTTCGGGTGCAGCCTCACAGCGTCGTTATTATTCACACAATCTGCTCAGCAGCGTTTCCAAGCTGATCGGCAAACACAGCTTCAAAGTTGGCGCCGATTATCGCAAGATGTTTTCTGACTTTACGCAAATCGGTCAGGCCAGCGGCGAATTCAGCTTCAGCAAAGGCACCGTCGGCAATGAACTCGCCAGCCTGATTTTAGGCTTGCCTGATCTGACCCGCACCAACAATGCGCAGATTGCAAAACCACTGCAAACATACGTGAATTATTACGGCACATACCTTCAGGATGATTTTCGCGTCTCACACAAATTAACGCTCAACCTCGGATTTCGTTATGAGTATGAGCAGGGCTTACAGGAAAAAACTAACAATCTAACAGTCGGTTTTGATCGCAATGCAGTCAGCCCGTTAGTCGTTCCCGGACTGAGTTTAAAGGGCGGACTGATTTACGCCGGAGTCAATGGCAGTCCAACGCAACAAACGCCGGGAGCCAGTAAATATGCTCCTCGCGCAGGCTTTGCCTTTTCACTCAATGATAAAACTGTGATTCGTGGCGGCTATGGAATTTTCTGGGCGCCGCCGATTTTCACCTTCTCCGTGACTGGCATCGGAGCCTTGGGATTCTCTTCGATTACAACCGTTGCTCCCGGAGCTACTCTTTCCAATCCTTTTCCTAACGGACTGAATCAACCTATCGGAAACACACTTGGTTTGTTGACGAATGTTGGCGATACGATTCACTTCGTAGATCAAAATCGTCAGGCTGCTTATGTCCAGCAATATTCGCTCGACATTCAACGCGAATTACCCGGCGGCATTGCAGTGACTTTGGGTTATACCGGCAGTCGCGGCTCTCGTTTGGAAATCGGCAGCATCAACGATTCGACGCTCAACATTAATCAGTTGACGGCGGATAAACTGACGCGCATAGATTTGGCAACCAAAGTTACGAATCCATTTTTTGGCATTGTCAAAACTGGCAGCTTGAGTGCAGCCACGATTGAGCAACGGCAACTTTTACGACCCTTCCCGCAATTCGGTGACATTTTTGTGCATGAATCCAACGAAGGAAAATCTTTTTATAATTCAGTCACTGTCAAAGCGCAAAAGCGGATGACAAAAGGAATGAGTTTTCTGACCTCGTACACGTTTAGCAAAATGCTGGATAACGTCGTCGGTCAAAGCAACTTTTATTCCGGCACTTCAAATTTCGCTGTGAATGCTTATGATCTCGCTTCAGAATATGGCTTGTCAGCTATTGATACGCCGCATCGTTTTCTGTTCAGTGGCAGCTATGAATTGCCCTTCGGCAAAGGTAAAGCCTTACTCAGCAACAACGCATTTCTGGATCGTGTTGTCGGGGGCTGGCAGATTAATGCGATTGGTTCATTCCAAAGCGGGTTCCCTCTTTCAATCACACAATCAAGTAACAACTCTCTTTCGTATGGCAGCGGACAACGTCCGAATGTTGTGCTGGGAGTTGATGCCGCAACCGTTGGTTCAATTGGTGACAGAATTAACAGCTATTTGAATCCGGCGGCGTTCAGTGCGGCTCCAGCGCAAACATACGGCAACATTAGCCGCACTATTGGCGTGCGTTCACCCGGACAAAAGAACTGGGATATTGGACTCATCAAGAACACAACCATTCTTGAAAGTTTCAAAGCGCAGTTCCGTATTGAAGCAATTAATGCTTTCAATACTCCGGTTTTCCGAGCGCCAAACACGTCATTTGGAAGCGCGAGTTTTGGCAAGATCACTTCACAAGCGAACTTTGCCCGCGTGATTCAATTGAGCGTGCGCTTAATGTTCTAAGCCTGAATGTCCGAAGCGTAAGAAGAAAAGTCAACGGTCTTCTTACGTTTCGGCACCTGAAACATTTCAGAATAGTTCTTTGAAACAACCGATAAAGCTGGAGAAAAATTATGCGTAGCGAGTTTGTTCGCAGTGTATCTACGCTGATTTATGCAAGCTTTGTACTGCTGTTTTCCTGGCAGTCAATCAGAGCCGAAAAACCTCAACCAAGAGAGAAAGGCATCTGGCGCAATCAGCAAACAAAATACCAATTGGCAGGGCAACACGAAAAATTATTAGTTGCCAGTCTCAGGCGAATCACAGGTTTTCAGCAACTGGATTTTTTAAGTAACGGCGCATTGCACCTGGGTGAGGTAAATTCGCTGGCAAAAGGCTCACTCAAAGCCCGAACTATTTTGCAGCAGGTAATAAATTCTGGATCAGAGGTTATTATCGAAGACCATTCTAATTCGCCTCTCGTAAATTTTGGTCAACTGGATGAAGGAACTCGTTACGAAGACTGGGTTAATCACAGGCAATTCATCATTTGGTGTGTGCGAATTGATTTCGAGGATTTTCAGACCATGGAAACATCTCCGGTAGTACGAGAATCCTTCGATTCAGGAATCACCGTACTACATGAATTTTTGCATGCGTTAGGTCACAAAGACCCTGATAACCTTGGCGAAGTGGGTGAATGCGAAGAAATCATTAATCAGGTACGAACGGAATTAGGATTGCCAGTGCGTGAACATTATCACGGTGTGCCAATCCTGCAATTATCAAATCAATCCGCTATTGTCCGTGTACGATTTCGTGAACGGCTGGCAGCGAAGTTGACAAAAATCGCAGCTCCGGCACGCTGGAAAACCCATTATCTGTTTTTTGTAATGAGGACTACGGATGAACCAAGTTCAGCTTTTATCAGATTACACAAACAGGACTGATTTTTTGAGAAGAAAGCTCGTCGTTTTTATGATATTGGCAAATAGAACCTCTTCCTCGTCGCTGGCACAACGACTGCTGGTCTATGTCAATCTGCACAATCGCGAAAACTTCTGGGAACAGTTACGCGGTGATTTATTTGGCGGCACAGTAGCAGCCCTGATTGCAGTTCCTTATGGCATGGCGCTGGCTGTAGCGATGGGACTGCGGCCTGAAGCAGGATTGTACACCTCAATTTTTGGCGGATTGATGGCGGGAATGCTTTCCAGCTCACCTGTTCTCATCAGCGGATTATCCGCCACCGCCGCCCCGATTATTGGTGCGATTACGCATCAATACGGAGTCGGAGCTGCGCTGCTCACAGGTTTTTTATGCGGTTTGATAATGACATTGATCGGAGCATTACGGCTTGGGCGCTTTGCCAATTATTTACCACAATCAATTGTCGGAGCCTTTACCAGTGGGCTTGGCGTCACAATCTTTGTTTCACAGTTAAGTGTTTTCCTCGGCGTCAAGCCAGGAAAAATGGGTTTCAATTTGGGCGTCCTTGATGATCTGGTGGCAGCCGTTATCGCGTTGCCATTATGCCAACCGCAATCTTTGGTAACCGGCGGAATCGTGATTGCCGTGATGATTTTATTGCCAAAGTGGAATGAAAATATTCCGGCTTCAATCATTGGAGTCTTGTTCGCAGCACTGGTCGCAAAATTATTTGGCTTTGACATCGCGCGCGTCGGAGCCTTGCCAAGCGGTTTTCCAATGCCGCAATTCCTGTTCTTCGATTTCAATATTTTGCCTTCATTGTTGCAGCCGGCATTGACGTTGGCGGGATTGTTTACGATCAATCAAGCGCTGACAGCGTTAGCCGTCAATCGCTCCAATAATATTTATAATCGTGAGAAATGTGACCGCGAATTAGTGGCGCAAGGCGTAGCAAATTTATTAACTCCATTTTTGGGTGCACCTCCAGGGGTCGCCATGCTCGCCCGTACGGTTGCCAGCACACGCGCCGGGGCGATGAGCCGACTTTCTGTCATTGCACACAGCTTCATCCTGATTTTATTCATCCTCCCGTTGCGCGGAGTGATTGCGCAAATACCACTGTCAGCTTTGGCTGCCGTGACGGTGATGGTTGGATTGCAGCTTGCCGATTGGCGCAGGTTTGCCGCGATTCGTCGGATGGCAAAAGTTGATGCCGCGATTTTTTTACTAACTTTTCTAATCGTTATTCTGAGCGATCTGGTGACGGGCGTAGGGATCGGATTTTTAATCGCCATGATTTTATTTGTTGAGCGGGCGGCAGAAACGACACGACTGGAAGCCATCGTGACTACGCTGCCATACAGCACCGCGATGACAGAATCAGGCGTCCATGCTTTCCGCATTATCGGGCCATTATTTTTTGCCACCAGTGAAAGAATTCTGAGCCAGCTTCGCGCCGAACCTGCAACTCAGGTACTAGTACTTGATCTGCTACTGACTGGCCCGGCGGATTCTTCCGCACTTGATTTATTTCGCGGCGCTTATGAAATGCAACGTCAGCGCGGCGGTGATTTATTCCTGACCGGAATTGACGAAACACTTTTCCAATTGTTTGAGGACAGCGGCTTAGTCGAAGAATTAGGCGCCGCAAGATTTACCTTAAAAACAGAAACGACTAAAGAGAGCGAGCGGTTTTATGCTCTCTTTGGAAATTTATTACGTTCGCAAAACTGAGGCAGAAGCCCGACCGTGAGGGAGGGCACAAGTACTAAGAAAACTATTTTCAGACAACCGCTGCCCTCCTTAACAGTCGGGCTTCTGCCTCCATCAATATCAGAAAGGACACTTTATGATCAGCAAAGAAGTAAAAAATTTATCTCCACTCGGAATGTCACGCCGGAGTTTCACACGCATGACAGCGCTGCTGACCGCAGGTGCAGCGTTGCCATTTTATGGCGAATCGCAATTGGCTTACGCGCAACTTTCCAAAGTCGGGCCGTTGCCGCCGGATGCAGTCAAAATTAATTCCAACGAAAACCCACTTGGCCCCTGCCCGGAAGCAATCGAAGCGATTGCCAAAGTTGTCACCAAAGGTGGTCGTTATGAATACGATTTGACTGATGTCTTCGTCAAAACTTTAGCGGAGGGCGAACAGCTTGAAACAGATTATGTGCTTCCCTTCGCTGGTTCCAGCGATCCGTTGCACCGCGCAGTTCTCGCGTTTACTTCCAAAGAAAAACCGTTTGTGATGGCTGATCCCGGTTACGAAGCAGGCGCACGCGCTGCCCAGTTTGTCGGCGCCAAAGTCATCAAAGTCCCACTGACAAAAACCTACGCACACGATGTCAAAGCAATGGTGGAAGCCGCCAAAGCAACCAAAGCTGGCATCATTTACCTCTGCAATCCAAACAACCCGACCGGCACAGTCACACCTCGCGCAGACATTGACTACGTGCTCGCCAATAAGCCCGAAGACACGCTGCTGTTACTTGACGAAGCCTACATTCACCTGACCGACGAACCGCTTGGCTCTGATTATGTTTCGATGGATAAAGATTTAATTGTCCTGCGCACATTTTCAAAATTGTACGGAATGGCTGGATTGCGTGCAGGTGCGGCGATGGGTCGCCCGGAGCTACTGAAGAAACTGCAAAATTACGGCGCAGGCGCGATGCCAATCACTGGAATGGTAGGCGCAACTGCCAGCTTGAAAGTTAAAACACTGGTAGCAGAGCGACGCAAAATCATTAAAGATGTGCGCGAAGATGTGTTCAGTTTTTTGGAAAAAAATAATGTTGGATTTGTGCCTTCCGTCAGCAATTGCTTCATGCTTGATGCGAAGCGTCCCGCCAAACAATTTGTCAAAGCCATGGCCAAAGAAAAAATTTTCGTTGGTCGCGTGTGGCCTGCGTGGCCGATGCACGCACGCATCAGTGTGGGAACCCGCGAAGAAATGGCGAAGTTCAAAACAGCTCTCCTCAAAGTGATGAGCGAGTCCTCTTTGCAGGCCAAGACTGAATAAAAAATAATAGCGCGGCATTCATAATGCTGCGCCCAACAGTTCTTAAACAATCCCTTCATCTTCCTCAGCTTTCGTGGAACATTCTCGACAATACAAATCAAGCCTCTCCACAAAATGTGGAGAGGCTCTTTCCCACATTTTTTGTCAGATCAACACCTACATAATATTTTTTGTGGTGCTTAGACTGGACTCCAGTTTGAATTGACTTACAATAGCCCTGTTCCCTCAAATCAACATTACTGTCAGATTGTTCATCTCTCAAATCAGAAAGGCTGCTATGAAATCTCGCCGTTGTCATTCGTTCTTCTTCTACTTATTTTTTGTTTTAGTCAGTGTGAACGCACAATCCAAACCTGCACCTGTTACTTTTCCAGAAAAATTATCAGCAGCGGAATTCACCCGATTGATTCAGGAATTTTCTGAGGACGGCGGGGAATTTCATTCCGACAATTTGATTTCTAACGAAGTCACAAATTTACAAATCACCGATCAGCTTAAAACATTGCACACACCCAACGGCGTCTACCTTGGTGTTGGAGCGGAACAAAATTTTAACTTCATCGCGCTGACCCATCCGCGCCTTGCTTTCATCATTGACGTTCGTCGTTTGGCGGTCGTACAACATTTTATTTACAAAGCGCTGTTTCAGCTCTCGCCCACACGCGGAGAATTTCTGTCGCGCCTGCTCAGCAAACCGCTGACCAAAGGCACAGCGCCTGATGCCAGGCTGGACGAGTTAATCCAATATTTTTCGGCGGCGGTGATAGATGAAAAATACTACGCCTCAAACGTCGCAGAAATCCGTAAAATAATTCTGAAAGATTTTCAGCTCCCCTTAACCGATCAGGAAAATCAGGGCATTGATTACGTCATGAGCGAATTCAAAAACAAAGGGTTAGCGCTGACCTATCAACTGAAAACAGGCGGCGGCATGCGCGGTGGAATGTTTCCGACGCTCAGAGAAATTCTGCTGCAAACCGATTTACAGGGACATTCAGGCACGTTTTTAGCTCACGACGAAAATTATAATTTTATCCGCGAGTTACAGCGCAAAAATTTGATCATTCCCATCACGGGAAATTTTGCCGGAACCAAAGCCTTCGCCGCCGTCAACAATTATTTGCGCAAAAATAATTTGACCGTCGCGACGATGTATACATCCAACGTCGAGCAATATTTATTTCAATATCATGTGTTTGAAGGCTTCGCTGAGAATGTCAAGAAATTGCCGACCAATGAGCAGAGTTTATTGATCCGTACCATGAATTCTCGCATGCGCCATCCTGCGCACGTGCCTGGAGTGATGTTCACAACGCTAATGCAACGTGTGCCGCTGTTTTTGCAGGATTACAAAGCAGGAAAATATTCAACTTACGAAAATCTGCTTGCTACCAACTTCATTGCGGCTGAGCAAAAATAAAGTCTGGATCGTTAGGTCGTTCTGGATTTTTCCAACAAACAAACAAAAAAGTTTTCACACCCGTGTTGAGGTGTGAATGTCCGTACGCCAAAAGTAAGTGTCAAAAACTTCGCAGCTTCACGCCCAAGCGCCGTCAATCGCTCACGCGTCACATCACGAAATTCGGCATGCGCCGCGTGAAATTCTGCTATTAAGGCTTCACCTTCTTCCGGCTCAGTCGAGCAGACAGAATAAGCCAATAAACCACCTGCCCTCACCTGTGTAGCAGCATTTTCGAGCAGCGTTTTTTGCAATGCTACCAACTCATGAATTTTGTCTGGCGTTATCCGCCATTTGATTTCGGGATGCCGCTGCAACGTGCCTAAGCCTGAACACGGTGCATCCAGCAAGACCAAATCAAACTGTTTTTCTACCGCGAATGGCAAAGGCTTTGTAGCGTCAAGTTGTAGCACATTGATGTTTTGAATCTTTGCCCGCGCGGCTAATTCACGCAATGTTTGCAGCCGATGCAAATGGACATCACAAGCTACAATTGTTACGTCTTCCGGTAATAATGAAGCCAGCAATGAAGTCTTGCTACCCGGCGCAGCGCAGAGATCAAGTGCTGAGTAGGGAGTGCAGAGTGCTGAGTTGCCGGTCAAATGCGCAACCAATTGTGAAGCTTCGTCCTGCCAATAAATCCAGTTACCTTGCAGCGCTTCGGATTTTGCCGAAAGATTTCCGGCTTCAATCACAAACGCATCAGGGCAAATTTCAGATGCACGAAATTGGATGTTGTGCGCTGTCAGCCACTCACGGGTTGGCACTTCATCCTGCACTTTGCGATTAAAGCGAAAAGCCGTGCGAGGTGTATGATTATTGGCTTGTGCTAACGCCTGTGTTTCATCTGCGCCGAATCTTTCTACCCATTTTTGGAGCAACCAATCAGGATGTGAAGTCGTAACACTTAATTTTTCGACAGCGTTTTTGATAGCTGCGATGCTCTTTTCAAGCGTGTCTTTTCCTTCGCGCTGGACTGCACGCAAGACCGCATTCACCATCGGCGCCGCACTTTTCTTTTTGTACAGCTTGACCAGATTAACCGAATCATTGATCGCAGCATGGGCAGGAATACGATCTAAAAATAATAACTGATAAAGTCCGAGCCGGAGCGCGATCACAACTTCGGTATCAAGTTTTATAATTTTGCGTTTGGTGAAGTGTTCGATGAAAAAATCAAGCCGTGCCTGCCATCGCAAAACGCCGAGCGTCAATTCATGCGCCAGTCCATGATCGGCTGAGGATAAATTTTCATAGCGCGGAGCCGCCAGTAAATTGCTGGCATACGCCTCTTCGGTGATAACGCGCAAAAGGATTTCAAAAGCAGTAATGCGAGCTGGAGAAATATTCATCCGAGCTTCACTCCAACTTGCAATTTTGCGCCGTTCAACCAGTCACGGGCAGGCATTGGCTTTTTGCCCGCAGGTTGCACTTCCATAATTTTCAGTTTTGAATTTTCTCCGCACGCGATGGCGAAATCGGTTTTGCTCACTTCGCAGATACTGCCTGATTCTATTGACTGATCGTGCGCTTCAGCTTGTGCATTGATGACCTCAATTTTCTGTCCATTGATGAACGTGTAGCAGCCGGGAAACGGAGTGAATCCGCGCATACGATTGCGAATATTCGTCGCCGTCTGTGCCCAATCAACTAAACCATCTTCACGTTTCAAAATCGGCGCGTAAGTTGCTTCAGCATTATTTTGTGGGATCGGATGAATTTCACCCCGTTCAAGTTTGGCGAGCGTGTCAACCAATAAATTCGCGCCTAACGCCGCGAGTCTCGCAGTCAATTCAGGAGTCCGTTCATCTTCGCCAATTGGTAATTTTCCCTGTAACAAAATATCGCCGGTATCCAACCCTTCATCCATCTGCATAATCGTCACGCCGGTTTCCGTTTCGCCATGAACAATGACCCAATTGATCGGAGCCGCACCGCGATATTTTGGCAGCAACGAAGAATGCACATTGACACAGCCCAGCCTCGGAGCTTCCAGCATCCACACGGGTAAAAGCCTTCCATAAGCAGCGACGATGCCAGCATCTGCTTGTTTGAGCAGTGCCTCTAATTCTGCGCGGGTGGTTTCATCACGAAATTTCGTTGGCTGATGAACAGGGATATGATGAGATTCCGCTACGATTTTGACCGGCGACGGAGTGATGATTTGTTTGCGACCGACAGGCTTATCAGGCTGTGTGAAGACCGCAAGAATATTGTGTTCGGCGTCTATTAATGCTTTGAGTGAAGGCACAGCAAATTCGGGCGTGCCCATAAAGATCAGGTTCATTATCTGCGAACTCCCGACTGGCTCTATTTTGGTCAGCCACTCGTTAAAATCAGGAAAACTTTATTAGCGGCATTAACTCGCCGCTAATTCCTCTTCCAATAACTGCCGCTCATACAAGTCAGCATATTCTCCACCGAGTCGCATCAATTCTTCATGTGTACCGCGTTCGACGATGCGCCCGTGATCTAGTACGCAAATCAGATCGGCGTCTTTTACCGTCGAAATTCTGTGCGCGACAATCAGAGACGTGCGACCTTTCATGACACCACGCAATTCGGACAGGATTTTTTCCTCGGTGTACGTGTCTATGGCGGAGAGCGCGTCGTCGAGGATCAGGATTTTTGGTTCGCGCATGATGGCGCGGGCGATGGCGGTGCGCTGTTTTTGTCCGCCGGAAAGCGTGATGCCGCGTTCGCCTACAAGAGTCTCATATTGTTTGGGAAAACCATTGATGTCGTCGGCTAAACCCGCTACAGCAGCGGCGCGGGCGATTTGCGGAGCCTCGGATTTCTCTACGCCAAACGCGATATTTTCGCCGAGTGTTTCGCTGAACAAAAATGTTTCCTGTGTGACATAGCCGATATTTTCACGTAATGTTTGCAAAGGAATTTCACGAATTGGTTGTCCGTCAATCAACACCATACCCGGCGCAACATCCAGCAAGCGCGGTACCAAATTCATCAATGTAGATTTGCCGGAACCTGTGCGCCCGATGAAGGCTACGGTTTGTCCCGGTTCGATAGTCAAATTGATGTCGCGCAAAACCTCCGGCGTGGATTCAGAATAACGAAACGTCAAATCACGAAACTCAATGCTTCCCATCGCCCTTATCTCTTTATCTCTCATTCTCCCCGTCGTCTTTTCATCTCGGATCGCCGGTTCTACCTGCATAATTTCGTGCATCCGCTTCAAACTCGCGGTGCCGCGCTGCACCAGATTTGTCACGTAGCCCATTGCAATCAGCGGCCAAATCAATTGTTCTAAATATAAATTGAAGGCGGCAAAATCTCCGAGCGACATATTACCCAGCGCAGTTTCTCTGCCGCCGTACCATAAAATTGCGGCGAATCCGAAGCCAATTAAAAATTGCATCAACGGACGAAAGACGGCGGAGAGCTTCACTAAATCCAAATTGCGATCAACGTATTGCTGATTCAATTTGTCGAAGTTTGCGATTTCGGCGTGCTCTTGCGCATAAGCGCGAATCACGCGGACGCCGTTCAAATTCTCTTGCGCACGGGCGGAAATGTCCGAGAAAAATTCTTGAATTTTCTCAAAGCGGACGTGAATTTGTTGTCCGAACCACTTCACCGTCAATGACACCAGCGGCATCGTAATCAATAAAATCAATGTCAGCTTCCAACTGATCGTGAACATAATCGGGATCACAATCAGGCAACGAAACAGTGTGCCTTCGCCGTACATAATCGCGGGACCGACGATTTGGCGGACTGCACCGAGGTCATTGGTAGACCGTGCCATCAGGTCTCCAGTGCGATTATCCTGATAAAATTGCAGTGGGAGTTTTTGCAGATGCGCATAAAAATCATTGCGCAAATCGTATTCGATAAACCGCGACATGTTGATCAGCGTGCGGCGTTGCAGATACAAAAAACAGCCGCTGATGATACTGGCGCAAACAATCAACAAGGCGTGATGAAAAATGATCTCTGAGGTTACGCCGTTTGTTTTTAGTGCATCAATCGCTTTGCCAACCTGATTGGGAACGAAGACACTGAAGATCGTCGAGCCAAGCACGAACAATGTGCCGACAATCAAACGCCAGAGATATTTTTTTTGATAGCTGAGCAACCATGCGTTGCCGGTTGGATATTTCGTCATATTTTTTTGCCGCGAATTAACGCGAATTTTGCGCGAATTAAGACCAGACAAGATTGACAGGATTTTTTTCAAGATTAACAAGAATTTTTTGGTAAGAATCGTTTCCTGATAATCTTGCAGTAAATCTTGTCAATCCTGTCAAAAATAATTTGCGCAAAATTCGCGCGAATTCGCGGCTACATCCTTCACTTTTCTTTCAGTGATCGCGCCAGTAATCCAAGCCCGCCGACCAATAAAACAAGGATCGTCAGGACATTGAACAAGCTCTGATTTTGAAAATAAACATTCAGGTTAGCGATGATGCCGACGAAGATAATAATCGCGCCGGCAAAGGTCAGCAGCCATCCGACCTTCGATTTGCCATTGAAAAACAGTATCCCGATCCCTGCCAGCAACGGAAACAGCGACATCCCAAATCCGTTGTAGCCATAAATTATCCACGGCGAAGTGTAGACATTCACGTTTTGCAGGAAGAGATACCCGCCCGCAATCGCCATCGCCAAACCAATCAAAAACGTCCCGACACCGCCCGAAGTCCCACCTGCTCCACGCTTCTTGTTGATTTGTTCCAATGGTTGATTGAGCATACTTTCGTAGCTGTCGTATTCCTGTTTTTCTTTATCTTGTAGCGCCATTGATGAACCTCTCTGTTATCGGAATTTTTCGGGATATTGCGATTCGGCAAAAAGCATTCTAACTTGTAGTGAGAAATGAAACAATCCGCCCAATTTTCTAAACTCGAAGCCGAAGCTGCTGCCTGCAATACGTGCGAAAGAATGTGCGAACGCAAAGCTGTACTCAGCAAGTTAAATGGCTCACTCACGCCGAAAGTTATGTTCATCGCGGAAGCTCCGGGACGCAATGGCGCAGATCGAACGCGGATTCCATTTCACGGGGACGCTTCGGGTGCGACGTTTGAAAAATTGCTGGCCTCGATCAATCTCAGGCGGGAAGAAATTTTTATTACGAATACGGTGCTTTGCTCTCCGCGCAAACCGAGCGGCGCGAATGACAAACCAACGAAAACTGAAATTCGTAACTGTTCGGATTTTTTGCGGCGCACGATTGAAGTCATCAATCCGCCGATTATCGCTACATTGGGAGCGGTTGCATTGGATGCACTGAAAATCATTGCGCCGCACGAATTTACGCTGAAAGAATCCGCTGCAAAAATCTTAGATTGGAACAAACGAAAACTTGTGCCGTTATATCATCCAAGCCCGCAGGTATTGATTACAGTGCGGACGCTTGAGCAACAATTGGAAGATTTCAAGACATTAGGGGGAGAAATCAAAAATCAAAAGGCAAATATCAAAGAGCAAAAGTAATTTTGGAAGGAAGCCATTTTTGAATTTCTTAAATCAAGTACCGCTCTTTTGCCATTTGATTTTCTCTTCAACGTTTTCCCCCTAACCAAAGTAGTATTCAATGACAGAGCAAGATGGAGGTTGAAAAAGATGAGCAGCAACATTGCCGACATCGCTCTTGTGATGGATCAATCTTCTCAGAGCAGTCGTCAGAAAACACAACTTGACATCATCATTGAACGCGCTCGCAGCGGCGATGCCGTTGCCTTCGATCAAATTATGATTGCGCATCAACAGCGCGTCATGGCTACGGCCTGGCGGATGCTTGGCAACCGCGAAGACGCACGCGATGCGGCGCAGGAAGTGTTTTTGCGACTTTACAAACATTTACATAAGTACGATGCACAGCAGGAATTTTCTGGCTGGCTCTATCGCATCATCATCAATGTTTGCAGAGATGCGGCGCGTAAACGTAAGAACTATCATTCGTCCTTTGAAGCTGAAATCGAGGCCGGACATTTGCCGGAATTAATCAGCCATGACAATTCTGAAGACGCCGCCATCAAAGTAGAACAGCAAGCTATCGTGATAAAAGCCTTGTCAACCTTGACTGAAAAAGAACGTGCCGTCATTGTTCTGAGAGATTTGGAAGGATTAACAACCGAAGAAGTCGCACAAATCTTAGGCTCTTCGCCGACTACGGTACGCTCACAAATCAGCACGGCTCGCACCAAAATCAAGGTGTACCGCGACCGCTTTTTAAAAGGAGGTCAGCGCCAATCATGAACTGTAAAAAAGCTGCACAACTTATCCCGTTATTTGTCAAAGCAGATTTAGAGATTGATGAAATGCAACCCATAATGAAGCATTTAGAAGCTTGCGATTCATGCCGTTGCGTTGCGAAAGAATTTCAGGCGAGCCAATCATTGCTGCATTCCTTCGCGCTACCAGAATTTGATGAAGCAGATTTTTTTCAAATTCGTAGCGCTGTGCTGGAAAAAATCGCGCGTCCCAGGATTTCGGATTTGATAACTCCAGTGTTGAATTGGAAAACTGCATTTGCAGCATCGTTTGCAATGATAGTTTTGAGCAGTGGAATTGTGATTTACCAACGTATTCCCGCCGAAAACATAGTCGTCAAAGTTCCAGAGTTCAGTGAGGCGATTGATCAAAACACAAATTTTATTTTCCCGGTATCTGCTAAATTTAAGCGACGCCCTGTCACGCGACAACAAATTCCTAAGCCCCGAAGCGGGCGTAATTCAATAGCCCAGGGTGAAGCGAGCGCACGCGAGCGCAACCCCGGGAAAGACAGTGAATATCAAACAAGCCCTGAAAGGGCGATAGCTACTGATAACGCCTTCAATGAAAAATCTGTCGCCGCTAACGCGGCTAATAAATTTTCAACCAATGTTCCTAGGGCTGACGCCCTAGGCTACATGCTGACGCCCGCTCCGCAGGCTGGAAACGTAGCAGAAAACCTTCCTGAACCTGAAATGCTCAGAATGGAAATTCAGACGGCAGACCCAAACATCAAAATTATCTGGCTGATGCCGCAAGAACCAACGAATACGCAGGCAGATCATAAATAATGGAGTAATCTTTTATGAAAAAAACTATCCTAATTGTCTTTATTGTTTTATTTGGCTCGTTGACGATTTTTGGCGATGATCTGAAAGAGACTCCCGCTTACAAATCGCTCAATCTTTACCGATTGAAAATCGAATCAGAGCTGGCAGGGTTAAAAACAAAATTCTCAGAAGATTGGCCCGAAGTCGTAGTCAAAAAAACAGAGTTACAAGTTACTAAACGCGAACTCGAAAAATTGCTACTTAACAAACAAGCTCCGCTGGATGCGTTAGGAAATTCTTTCGGAGACCTGCTTATCAAACGAGTGCGAATAGAAACAGAGTTGTTATTTCTCTTGCGCAATTATCATCCGACACATCCTGACATCATAGCAAAGAAAGCAGAGTTACAAGTCATTGTGCAGGAAGTCGAAACAATTTTGCCTCCGCCAGTTCAGACAACTAATGATCAGAAAAAAGAAGAGCCGCAAAAATTTCAAGTGAGGTTATTTGAGATCAAGCACAAAGAAGCAGGAATGCTCGCTGGCGCAATTATGGCACTCGGCAGCGGTCTACCAAATGCACGAATTGATCCTAACAATAATCTCAAGACAATTACCGTGCGTGATTTTCCTGAAAACATCGCAGCCATCGAATCAGCGCTCAAGCGGCTTGATCTACCCGATGCTGCACCTGTGAGTATTCAAATACAGATTTACCTGATTGCAGCTTCGGATGAAGCGAGTAATGTAGGGGTATTCCCAAAAGAAATTGAGCCAGTAATTACTCAACTCAAATCAACACTAAAGTATAAAAACTATCGGTTCGTAAATACTTTTATCAATCGAGTGAATGATGGAGGCAGCTTCGAGTCAAGCGGAGTTGGATACGCCACTTCAGGAAGTAATGCTCCGACAAATATACAGTGCAAAATGATGCAAGTTAGGATTGCTGCTGATAATATGGGAAAAGAAGCTATTCGCATTGGAAAATTTAATATCGGAGTGAGAATTCCTATTCAATTAAGCGGAGGTACTCAATATCAGGATGTGGGAATAACTACTGAGCTGAGCTTAAGTGAAGGCGGATTAGTCGTAGTCGGAACAGGTAATATGGGCTTGAGCGATGGCGCAATGATTGTTGTCGTTAGTGCTAAAAAAATGAAATAGTGTAGTAAAAAATATACTTCTACTGAAAAGGCGATCTGCAAAGATCGCCTTTTTGCTTTGCACTCTGCACTACTGCTGCGCTATAAATCTCTTCGCACAATCGTTTCAAAATCCAAATCCCGAAAGGTCAAAGCACAATGCGCAAAGCTCTGTTACTAATTTCTTTGTTCATGATTTTAACGCCCGAAATTTTTGCTCAAACACAACGTCCTGAACCAATTCCGCTCTGGCCAAATGGCGCGCCGTTAGCAAAAGGCGCTGTGCCGGCGGATATTCCTTCAATTCAGATTTATAAACCGGCGCAAAATCTGGCGACGGGCGCGGCGGTAGTCGTCTGTCCTGGCGGCGGATATGGCGCACTCGCCGATCACGAAGGGTATGATTACGCGAAATTTTTGAATGGTATTGGCGTCACGGTAGCCGTGCTGAAATATCGGATTGCGCCATATCAGCATCCAGCTCCGATGATGGACGCGGCGCGGGCGATTCGTTATTTACGCTCCAAAGCCAGCGAATTGAAAATTGATCCGAACCGCATTGGTATTATGGGTTCGTCGGCGGGCGGACATTTGACGGCGACGCTGGCGACACATTTTGACGATGGCGAGGCGAACGCGGCTGATCCGATTGATCGCGTGAGTTCACGGCCTGACGTAGCGATTCTCTGCTATCCGGTCATCACGATGCGCGAAGATTTCACGCACAAAGGTTCGCGCAAAAATTTGCTCGGCGAAAATCCTGATCCGAAACTCGCCGAGTTAATGTCGAATGAAAAACAAGTCACGGCCAGGACGCCGCCAACATTTATTTTTCATACAATGGATGATGGCGCAGTTCCGGTGGAAAATAGTTTGCTGTTTGCCGAAGCTTTGCGCAAAAATAAAGTGCCATACGAAATGCACATTTACGAACACGGCAGACATGGCGTAGGCTTAGCACCATACGACAACGCGCTGAATACGTGGTCAAAATTGTTGGAAAACTGGTTACGGGCGCGTGGATTTATTAGACAATCGTAAAATCAAAAGGCAAATATCAAAAGGCAAAAGGTCGGCACTTGATTTAAGAAATTCAAAATCGGTTTCCTTCCAAAGCTACTTTTGCTTTTTGATATTTGCCTTTTGATTTTCCTGAAAGGACTACCATGCTTGAAGACTTAAACTCTCTATTTCCCAAAAAGAAAACTTCCCGTCGCGGCTTTATGGCGACTTCGCTTTGCACGGGCTTTGCGTTAGCCGTCCAGCCGATCAATGCGCAGGACTTAATCACTACGGATACCAACGGCATCCTCGCGGGCGAAGTCAAAATCCCCACGAAAGATGTTGAAGTCCTTGCGTATCGTGCGATGCCCGCGAAGGGGAAAAATTTCCCGACAGTCTTAATCGTACAGGAAATTTTCGGCGTCCACGAACACATCAAGGATGTCTGCCGCCGCTTTGCCAAGCTTGGTTATTTGGCGATTGCTGTTGAGTTGTATCAGCGGCAGGGCAATGTCTCAAAGCTTGAAATGAAAGATGTTTTTCCAATTGTCGGCAAAGTTCCCGATGCACAAGTGATGTCCGATCTCGACGCCGCCGTCGCGTGGGCAGGCAAAAATAAGGGCAATACAAAAAAACTGGCAGTCACTGGATTCTGCTGGGGCGGGCGCATTACGTGGCTCTATGCTGCCCACAATCCCAACGTCAAAGCGGGCGTCGCGTGGTACGGGCGTTTGGTTCCAGGACAACAAGCTGCTCCACTGCAACCGAAACATCCGATTGATTTTGCGGCGACGTTGAAGGTTCCGGTGCTTGGTTTATATGCCGGAAAAGACGGCGGTATCCCATTAGATTCCATTGAAAAAATGAAAGCAGAACTTGCCAAGGGAAAAAGCAAATCTGAATTTGTTATTTATCCAGAAGCGACACATGGCTTCCACGCTGATTACCGTCCAAGCTACAAAAAAGATGACGCGCAGGATGGATGGAAGCGATTGCAGGAATGGTTTGCAAAACACCTCAAGACTTAGGTCAGGGGGGCTGCGTCCGGCATGCGATCCCTCAAGGACTTTGGAATAATCAAAGGAATTAACTCATACCATAAAAAATGAGCCTCTTTCTTGTCTAAATATGCCTCGACAACCAGGGCATCAGCAATTAAGACGGCTACTTCTTTAAAGGTATTTTCGGTTACTATCTTTTCCAGAGAGAATAGAACATGCCAACGAGCTTCGTCACATTCTTCTTCATGATAGTCACGAAATCCTTCAAACCGCAGGCAAAAAAACTTAAGAAAATGCGTGTCAAGTTCTAACAAATTTACGGGTCTGACTTCTTGAGGGTGAAGATGTTGCAAACATTCAATAAACCAATTTACTCGAAATGAATTTATCCCTTCGTAACGTTCCATGTGGAGGCACCTGTGTATTAACAAGCCAGCGAAATCTTTTTCACTGACTTGTTCACCTAATCATTCTCTCAGATCAAATCGGCTCAGCCCTGTTTGGTTGCTTTCTAAGCGAGTGCGGGCATAATTAATAAATTACGAATGTGGTTCTATTTTCAGTTCTAAGTCGAAAACGAAATTTGATTAATGTTGCCAACGCATAATTATGTGCCCGGTTCCCTGGCTGAAGA
Organism: Blastocatellia bacterium; assembly: GCA_043775925.1. Taxonomy (GTDB): domain Bacteria; phylum Acidobacteriota; class Blastocatellia; order RBC074; family RBC074; genus JAFDVL01. The sequence goes on along the minus strand of JAYVRW010000427.1, from coordinate 15,235 downwards.
AAGAGTCATTCACCTTATAACTATTACATTAGGAAAAGGCGGATCGCTTCATTTGAGTGGCGTTGCTTAATACGAGATCGGGACTTATCATGAAACAATTATGTCATACGCATTTCGAGTTACCGGAAAAAAGAAAATCAAGCTTAAACAATTCGAGGCAGATTACGACGCGGGGCTGACACGTGAAGAAGCCGAAGCCGCTACCGCCAAGCTGTGTGCGGAACTCACCGAATTACAATCACTGCTTTATGCGGCAGGTGAACAGAGCGTGCTGATCATTCTGCAAGGCCGCGATACTTCGGGTAAAGACGGGACGATTCGCGTTGTCATGGGGCCACTCAATTCCATCAGTTGCAAGGTGGCTTCCTTCAAAGTTCCAACTTCGCACGAATTGGCGCAGGATTTTTTATGGCGGGTCCATCAACAAACTCCGGCACGCGGAAACATCACCATTTTTAATCGCTCGCATTACGAAGAATTACTCGTCGTTCGCGTTCACGAATTGGCTCCAAAAAATGTTTGGAAAAAACATTTCGAGCACATCAACGCCTTCGAGCAATTGCTGGTGGATTCCAATACTCTCGTGCTGAAATTTTATTTACACATCAGCAAAAAAGAACAGGAAGAGCGCCTGCTGGAACGCGAACAGGATGAAACAAAATTCTGGAAGCTGTCAGTTGGTGATTGGAAGGAACGTGAGTTGTGGGACGATTATACGGAAGCTTATGAAGACGCGATTAATAAATGCAGCACGAAGGATGCTCCGTGGCACATTGTTCCGGCGAATAATAAATGGTTTCGGAATTTAGCTGTCGCCGAAGCAATTGTCGCTGCGCTGAAGCCTTACAAAAAAGATTGGATGAAAAAATTAGAGGCGATTGGTGCTAAGGAACTGGCGGCGATTCAGGAATTCAAGCGCAGTGCTAAGGATGAAGAAAAGAAAGAATAATTAGACAGGGTTGACGAGATTTTTTACAAGATTCACCAAGATTATCTTGTAAATCCTGACAAGAATCCCGTTAATCCTGTCCCCGCTTTTTTTCCTACATTGGCTCTAAAGAAAAACTCAACTTCTTCGTCCCCTTCGCATCCTGCCATTCACCAAAGAAAATCTGTTTGCCTTCCTGCAACATTCGACTGATTTCAAACTTACCAGTCTCTTTTCCCGCCGGAGTCTTTTCGACTAATTTAATTTTCCCTTCCGGCGTAACAATCCCTGACAATTTTAATTTACTGCTGCCTTCGTCGTAGCTATAAAATCCGGCGGCTTTCCCACCATTCACCGACAGATTGAAATGCACTGGATGATTATCAATTTGTCCGCGAGTATCGCTGATAGATAATCCGTCAAATTCATTGCTGGTCGGAAGCCCCGCCAGCGCAGTAGAAGGTTTTAACTTCAGGTCGTTAATGTATTTTTGCGTCTTGATTTTTTCTTCGGCGTTCGATTCCAGCACAATATATTTTTCATAAGTAGCAATGGCTTCAGGGATTTGCCCTTGTACTTCCTGAATGCTCGCCAGCCCTTTCATGAACGAAGGACGCTCCGGCTTCAATTCAATCGCTTTGTTAATGGCATATTTCGCTTCATCGAATTTATTCTGATCGCGGTAAATCTGATACAAATTATTCCAGCCCCAAACAAAGTCGGGATTGGTTTTCGTAGATTGCTCAAACGCGATCAGCGCATCACTGATCTTACCTTGCGCTTTGTATGATTGTCCGAGTGCGTTCAAGGCTAAATCCCAATTATTTTTGATGCGATTCGCCTTATTAAAATTGTCGGCGGCTTCGCTGTATTTTTTCGCAGTCAAGCTGACTTTGCCTTGCGCAAAAGTTGTCCGCGCCTGAATTTCTTTGTCATTTGGAGTGATTTTGCTGAGCAATTGGTACGATTGGGCAATCGTACTCCATTCCATTTTTGGATCAGCGTCATCATTGAGTGAGCGAAACGCCTCATCGCCCATTTTGCTTAATCTGGCGCTAATTTTTTTATTGACCTGATCAAGTTCTTCTTTGGCCGGATTCGCCTGCACATACGCCTCGTAAAATTGCGTCAGATTGTTCGTAGAATTGAATGGATTGTCTTGCGCTAAAGCGGTTTCGATTTGTTGTGTCACGGCGTTGCCTTGATACTTTTGACAGGCAAACCAACCAGCTAGACCAATGAATAGAATGGCAGCGAGTACTGCGCCAACCATCATCCCGATATTTTTTTTCACTTCGGAAGGCACAGGAACTGGCGCATTGCCTGCGTCGAAATTTGATTCAGGGACTGGAGGCGGATTAAAAACCGGTGGCGTCAGCGGCACATTCACGCGCACGCGAGTCGTTTCGGTATCTATATTATTGGGGACGTTAAGCGGTACAGCTTTAGAAATCAGTGACGTCGCATCGTGCGAGCAAAATTTCTTGTCATCGCCAAATTCAGCAGCACATTGGGGGCAAATTTTCATTCTGTTATTCCCTTCAAACACAAAAAGGTTGAGAAATTCAATTGTAATCGAAACTCTCAACCTACGCTATTTTGATACTCCAACTGGACAAAATAAAAGCCGCCAGTGAAGGCGGCTAGTATTGGTTGCGGGGAGGGGATTTGAACCCCTGACCTTTGGGTTATGCTTACCACTTCAGCTTTCGCCGCCCGAATCAATCATTCGGTTTGTGGTCTGGACTTTCTCTTCACCTTCAGCCGAACTGTTAAGGTGCCTCCTGTCAAGTCTCTACACCTTCTTTCAGGTTTCAAATCTGAAAGCTTGGCTCGGGATCGCCACTACCAGAGGGTTCCCCGAATTTAAGAAGTAATCGTATGCGAGTTTCTTCGCATACCGCCCATTGCAGAATCAAATTCCAAGCATCTCGGTATTCCGCAGAACGCGGTTTACGTTGTCGCTTGTCAGCTTCAACCAGATGGATTTCACTGGCATAGCTGATGAATACGTCTACGGGAAAAACGTAGAAAATATCCAAGTCTGGCAAATACGCAAGAGCAAAATCGAAACCAGATGAATCGTAAACTTCCCGAACCATCTTGCGCCGATTTGTTTTAGTTCGACGATTATCAACGACGTAATTACCCCGCTGCTCATCAAACCAAGCGCATTTAACTTGAACCTTCACGAGAACATTGCTTATATCGTAAACCAAATCATAAGGCATTCAGTCTCCGACAGGTTTTAGAACTCCCCAACTTAACTTCAAAGCTTGAAGTACAGCAGCTTGTTCTGCAATGTCACCCTTGAGTTTCGTACTCATTGTCAATCCTGCGAGTGTTAAGCCCAACGAGCTACCAGGCTGCTCCACCCCGCGTCAAATCGAAGTTGCGAATTTACTCGTCTATCCGCCCTTTGTCAATAGATGCACTGAATCTATTGACGGTGTGCTTGCGCCATTTGATGAATGCGCACTACCGCTTCTTGAATCGCTTCAATCGAATTGGCATACGATAATCGTAGATAGCCTTCCGCCCCGAAGGCTCCGCCATCTGTGACGACGACACCGTATTTGTGCAGCAGTTCATCAGCGGCTTCTTTGGAGGAAGCAAAGCCACAATTTTTCATCAACTCTTTAATGTTGGGAAAAGCATAAAATGCGCCTTCGGGATGGCTGCAACTGATCCCTTCGATGGCATTCAACGCCGGAATTAACCAATCGGCGCGGCGCTGATATTCCGCCAGCATCACGGCCACCGAATCCTGTGAATCATTCAGCGCGGCAATCCCCGCTCGCTGCGAAATCGAAGCCGTATGCGTCGCCGAATGACTCTGCACTTTCAGCACTTCTATGACCCATTCACGATTGCCTAAAACATACCCGACCCGCCATCCGGTCATTGCATAGGTCTTGGAAAGTGAGCCAACGATTAAGACTCTTTCGCGCAGCTCTGGCGGTAATGCAGCCGCCGAAAATGGCTGGTTTGGCGCGTAGACAAATTGCAAATAGCATTCGTCAGAAATGATCCACAAATTATTTTCAGCCGCGATTTCGACGATCTTTTTAAATTCGTCAGGCGCAATGACTCTGCCAGTGGGATTCGATGGGGAATTTACGATGAGCAGTTTTGAATTCGACGTGATCGCGGCTTTGACCTGTTCCGCCGTCAGATGAAAATCCGTCGCTTCCGTCTCGACCCAGATGACGTTGCCTTCGGCAAAATGAACCATTTCAGGAAATGAAACCCAGCACGGCTTTTCGAGCAGGACATCATCGCCGGGATTAATCAAAGCCATCACTGCATTGAAAATCCCCTGCTTGCCTCCCACCGTCACGCAGCATTCATCGGGTGCATAATCCGAACCGAAATTAGAGTTGATATAATTGCAGATCGCCTGACGTAACGGAGCGATGCCACTGGTCGAAGTGTATTTGGTAAAATTCTCTGCCAGTGCAACTTGAGCCGCCTGTTTGATATTTTCAGGCGTCGTGAAATCAGGTTCGCCAACTCCGAGATCAATGACTTCAACACCCTGCGCCCGCAGCTTATCTGCCGCCATGACGACGGCTGACGTGGATGAAAGTTTCGTAACTTGCGCGCGATGTGAAAGTGGAAAGTGCATGGGCAGTTCGCAGAAAGAAAGTTCGCGGTTCGCAGTAAAAGAGTTGGCAAGTATTAGTTCACAGCTCGCAGTAAAGAGTTCGCAGATGTTAGTTCACGGTTCGCAGCAAATTATTATCGTGACAAAAACTGCGAACTTTTTTCTATCAACTGCGAACTACCTTAGTTTTCATTTTTTCAATTACCGAAGCAGGCACGAGGCCGTCAATATTGCCTCCGAAGGTGAAGACTTCTTTGACTAGGCGCGAACTCAGGTAAGAATATTCCTGCGCTGACATCAAAAATACTGTCTCCACTTTTGGAGCGAGGCGGCGATTCATTAAGGCGATTTGTTGTTCGTATTCGTAATCGGAAATCGCACGAATGCCGCGAACCACGGCTTGTGCTTCTTGTGCGATGGCATAATCTGCCAACAGTCCACCAAACGTAGCGACTTTGACATTTGCCACTTTCGCAAAACGCTCGGCGACGACCTCTTCCAACATCTCGACGCGCTCCGCCACTGTAAACATCGAAGTCTTACTAACATTGATGAGAACGGCAATAATTACTTCATCGAAAAGATGGCTGGCACGTTCGACAATATCGAGATGCCCGCAGGTGACGGGATCAAAGGAACCGGGGTAAATAGCGCGTCGAATCATAGAAGAAAAGTTCGCAGTTGTTAGTTCGCGGTTCGCAGTAAAAACAGTTCGCAGCCTTTAGTTCGCAGTTCACAGTTTTCCAATTGCTGCTTACAGTTTACCAAAAGCTGCGAACTGCGAACTAATCCTACTGCGAACTTCCTCAGGCGATGCCTCTTTCCATACTAAAAAATGTCAGAGAGGAGTCGCCTTGTTCAATTTCACGATATGGACGTAAGTGATCGTAGTTCGGGTGCAATTCAATTTTTTTGCGATGCTCGACAATCACCAGACCTTCTTCGGCAATTAATTTGCTTTTTGCGAGCGTCCACAACACTTGTGAATAAAGGTCTGAATCGTAAGGCGGATCTAAATAGAAATAATCGAATTGCAAAAAATGTTGATTGAAATATTTCAGCGTCGCAATCGCTTCGCGGTGCAGAACTTTGACATTTTCGTTGATGCCACAATTTTTCAGATTATCTTCCAGCACTTGCGCCGCCTGACGATTCTGCTCAATGAACGTCACATGCGCGGCTCCGCGTGATAAGGCTTCAATGCCAACAGCTCCCGTACCGGCACATATATCCACAAAGCGTGCGCCTTTGACGCCACTTGAAATCACATTAAAAAGCGTCTCGCGCAAGCGATCTGAAGTCGGACGAACTTTCATGCCTTCCGGCGCTTTTAATTTCCTGCCTTTATAAATACCACTGATAACTCGCATAAATTATTAGATTGCTGTACTCGGAAAATTAATCTTCGTAGTGCGATCTTTTATTCTCCATATCCATTTGGATTCGCCTGATGCCATTTCCACGCAGACTGGATAATGTTATCTAGTTCACTGTGTTGCGGCATCCATCCCAGCTCCAATGTAGCTTTATCTGAATTTGCAATCAAGATCGGAGGATCACCTGCGCGACGTTCAGCGCGTTCAGTCGGAATCCGACAACCTGTCACTTGTCGCGCCATCTCTACTACTTCAGCAACTGAATATCCATTGCTGTAACCCAGATTGTAAATGCGGCTCTTTTCTTCGATGACCTGCAATGCCAGGAGATGAGCCAGAGCCAGGTCAATCACGTGAATATAATCGCGAATACAAGTGCCATCGGACGTTGGATAATCTTCGCCAAAAATATTTACGTGCGACGATTTGCCCATCGCTACGCGCAAGACATTCGGAATCAGATGTGTTTCGGTAGCGTGATCTTCGCCGTAACTTTCACTCGCTCCAGCCGCATTGAAGTACCGCATAATCGAGTGCCTGATGCCATAGGCTTCGTCGTACCATTTTAACGCACGTTCAAAAGCGAGCTTTGATTCTCCATACGAATTGACCGGACGCTGCGGCGTCTCTTCGGTAATCGGCATCTTTTCGGGAATGCCGTACGTGGCACAAGTTGAAGAGAACACAATCTTCCTGATTTCAGCAGCCCTCATGGCATCTAACAATGACAAGCCGCCAACAAAATTATTGCTGAAATACTTTTGTGGATGCGCGATAGATTCGCCAACCAAAGCGTACGCTGCCATGTGAATCACAGCTTCCACTTGATTTTCACGCAAGGCGGCGATGAGCTTGTCCTGTTCCTGAACGAAACCTTGTATAAAAATGGCTTCGGGATGAACAGCAGCACGATGACCTAGTTCTAAACTATCATACACAACTACACGATGACCGGATTGGATGGCTTGTTCAACCATCACGCTGCCGATATAACCAGCTCCGCCAGTTACCAGAATATTCATCAACCATTACCTCAATTATTTTCAGTCTTGCCTTAAAGAGGCGTCAGTATCTCAAAAAATCTACGAGAGCGAAATAGCGCACGAGCCTTTATAATTGTTGACTCTTGTTTATCATTGCATTATATTGCCGACATCTGAGGAGAATGCTTTTGTGGCGAATCAGTGACAAAAGTTTTGAATTTCAGAATTGCGTTCAAGCTTAAGTGCTTACAGCGTCCTCAAACCGCTGCTGTAATCTTGCCAAAGTTCTTTGCGTTTCCATTCTTACCAAGAACAAACACTGTCAACGGCAATTACATCATAGTCCACAGCCAAATTTTCCTAACCAAGGTTTTCCCAACCAAAGATAGATACCCTCCAAGTCTGAAAATACTCTGGAAGATTTCTTTCCGCACAATGTCTGACGTAAAATTCTGATCGTTAGATTCTTATATTTCTCAAAGGATGGAAAACTATGGCAGATATTTCTACGAACTTAAAATGGAATGGCGATCTAAAATTTACTGGACGCAATGCCAATGGATTTGAAACTGATTTCGATGGTAATACAGTGACCAGCTCCAGCCCAATGGAAGTTTTACTGGAATCAGTCGGGAGCTGCTCAGCCATTGATGTCGTGTTGATTTTACAAAAAATGCGTGAGCCTTTGACCGGAATTGAAGTCAAACTGGAGGGGGATCGGCAGGCGACAGAACCGCGTTATTATCACACAATCCGCACCCGATTCGATCTATGGGGAGAATTAAGCGCAGAGAAAGTCGAGCGTGCCATCAACTTATCTTTCTCAAAATATTGTAGCGTTTTTCACTCGCTTCGTTCCGACTTGAAGCTGTTTGCCGAGTATCGGTTGCACTCTCAAAACGCTGATGCGTCCGGCGAATATGTGAGCCTTACGATCATGCGGCAACACGAATAAAAACTTTAACGTTGAAGTTCTTTAGAATCCAGCCAGATCGTCACTGGCCCTGAATTGTGAATTTCGACCAGCATTTCAGCGCCAAAGACTCCAGTTTGCACCGTTAATCCTGCTGCCTGAATCTTTGCGATAAAGGCTTCACACATCGGAGCAGCAATTTCCGGCCTGGCAGCATCGGTAAAACTGGGTCTGCGACCTTTGCGACAATCGGCATAAAGCGTGAATTGTGAGATGACTAAAATTTCGGCGTTGACATCCAGTGCCGATAAATTAAATTTCCCTTCGCCATCGGCAAAGATGCGCAAATTCAAAATCTTATTGACAAGTAATGCAAGATCAGCAGTCGTGTCTTCCTGACCAATGCCAAGCAAAACGACCAGCCCCGTTTGAATATTGCCCGTCTCCTGCTCTGCCACGGTTATTTTTGCCTGAGTAACTCTTTGTAAAAGCGCACGCATAAATCTTAAAAAATGTTGTGAGGACAGATTCTGGCTGTTAAAAATCAACGGAGATTACTGAATAATGTAAGCCTATCCAGCAATCTCCAAAACTGAAAATATTAGTCTTGCGTTTCTTCGGCAGGTGCTTCTTCTTCGGGAGCATCTTCCGCAGGAGCCTCTGCTACCGAGTCTTCAACAGGTTCACTATCATCAGGAGCTTCGACTTCTTCAGGAGCTTCAGCTTCGGCGGCTGAATCATCGGCAGAAAAATCAGGTGAATCTTCTGAAGTTTCGACTTCACCGCCTTGCACATGAGAAGCGAGTTTTTCAAGGTCTTCGTCACTGGCTTCATCAGGGTTAATCCCAAGCTTTTCGAGCAATGAGTTAACATCAACGCCTGATTCACCCAACTTGCCCATTAGTTGACCCAGCATCTGCTGCTTGTCGCCTCCCAATGAACCCAGCAACGAGCCAGCCATGCCAAGCAACCCGCCGCCTTCACCCTTTGCCTCTTCATCGTTTTTATTACCTGTGACCTGCTCTACCAGGCCTCCAACTAAGTCTTGCCATCCCATATTGACTCCTTTCTTGTACTCTAAAGTTAGACCTTGCAATCCTGGAGAAATTCCTTGATTGACATATTCGAAGTATTTGGTGGAACTACTTTTAGAGAGTAAAACTGATTGATTAAAAACTCAATCTACGGATTCCTTTCAGGCATTAAAATGTTGCGCTCCCCCTTGAAATCACATTTCTTGTCAGGTGACAAAAAACGATTCTTGACTTGGATGAGATAGATTTGTCACTATGCAGCGAACCGCCAGCGCTGGTCCCACGCTCGACGCTGATTGTTTTGTGGAGGACTCTTTACCGTGCGCCAGCCTATTTTCTTTTCTTTCTCACCTAAATCATTCCTATTAACTTTATTTTTCATCTGCTTATTGCTGACTACGGCATTCGCCCAGCAATTGCCCGCTGACTTGCCAATGATGGAATCAGCCAGAGAAGCCAAAGCCACGTCGCTTGCTACACCACGAGTGGCTTTCGGTAAAGACCTTTACTGTGCCGGATTTATTAGTCCGACAGAAGTCATCAGCGACCTACACATTATCGGTAGCGATGAAGAAAATCGCACTGTTTATTATAGCCAGGGAAACACGATTTACTTTCAAATCGGAGCGCAACCAGTTCGTCCCGAAATGCTCTTTTCAGTCGTTCGCCCATTGGGAGATTTCAAACATCCATTCAAAGGTGACAAGAAATCTTTGGGAGTTTTTACCCAAGAACTGGGTGTCCTCCGTGTGTTAGCCGTGCAGGGCAAAGTCGCCACTGCCCGTATTATTTTTTCCTGTGATGACATCAAACACGGAGATTTATTAGTACCATTTGAAGCACGACAGGCTCCTTCCACTGACTTCAGAAATCCGATCCCGCGCTATCAACAAACCTCCGGTCAAAAAGCCGGGCGCATCGTCATGCAACGCGAACATCATGAAATGATTAGCCCCCGTGATGTCGTTTACATTGATCTTGGTGCAGAAAGTGGTATCAGTGTCGGAGACAAATTTACGATCTTCCGCCAGACTCCAAAAGACGGCAGCATCGTTCGTTTTCGTGATGATAATGTGACCGTTCAAAGCAACAGCGATTTCGGCAGCGATAAATTCAAAGGCGGTACTGCCTCCATTGATAAATCGCACGAATGGCGTCAGGATGTAGAAGATCACCGATCCGAAATTCCTAAAAAAGTCGTGGGAGAATTAGTCGTCATCGCCGTCAAAGGCAAAGCCTCTACGGCTATCGTGACACGAACAACACAGGAAGTTCATAACGGCGATCCGATTGAAATTTTGAAGTAAAAATTTTGAGCTTCAGTCTAGTTCATAGAAAAGGACGGATTAAAAAATCCGTCCTTTTCTATGATTCCAATTAATCTCAGCTCATTTCTTGATTTTTAACGCCTCTTCAATTCCCAGTTTCTCCCGCGCATTCAAATAAAACTGATAGAAATATCCGTACATTGACCAGCACGATGAAATCACGACAACCCATAACATCGCACGTCCCAAGCCATAAAAAATCATTCGGATGTCCAGTGCTGTGATGCTCCCTGCACCGAAAACATGCGAAAGCGCGTCACTCATTTCAGGGACTGTCCAAAAAGCAATAATCGGGAACGCTTTGGTTTCGACGGGCGGAGCGCCCGACACGGAAGCCATCAATAATAAAAGGATCGCCAAGACCTGCGATACCATTTTAAATTTTCCTGCTGTGGAAGCCGCAATCGCCCAACCCTCCGTCGCCGCAATTGAGCGCAAACCTGAGACCGCAAATTCACGCCCAACGATAATTACGACTGCCCAGGCTGGAACAAGGCGATTTTCAACCAATGAAATCAAGGCGGAAGAGATCAACAACTTGTCGGCAATCGGATCAAGCAAAATCCCAAGGCGGGAAACCTGTTTGCGTTTGCGTGCAATGTAGCCGTCAAAATAATCTGTCGCCGCTGCCACCACAAATAATCCAACAGCCATAATATGCTGCGGCAACCCGATCCAATTTTCCGAAAATTTCGTCAGCAACACTACGACCAGTAATGGCGCGATGAAAATTCTGAGAAGGGTTAGGAAGTTGGGTAAATTCATAGGAAGAGTTCGCAGTGGTTAGTTCGCAATTCGCAGTAAAGACAGTTCATCGCAAGACTGCGAACTCCTTCTACTGCGAACTTCTCCTCATCCACGATATACATTTGTAATCGGCATTCTTCGATCACGCCCAAACGCTCGTGTCGTCACTTTGATTCCCGGTGCAGCCTGGCGGCGTTTGTATTCGTTGATGTCTACGCTTCTGACAACCCAGCGCACAGTTTCTTCATTAAAGCCTTCTGCAATAATCGCCTCAATGCTCATATCCTGCTCAACGTACATTTCTAAAATTGCGTCAAGAATCTCATAAGGTGGTAATGAATCCTGATCTTTTTGATCGTCGCGCAATTCTGCCGAGGGCGGACGAGTAATGATGTATTCGGGAATTACAGCCGCAACGCCACGTTGATTGACGTAATAACAAAGCTCGTAGACCAGCATTTTCGGTACGTCTTTGATGACCGTTAAGCCTCCGCACATGTCGCCGTAAAGCGTCGAATAGCCCACGCTTGTTTCGCTTTTGTTTCCGGTTGATAACACCAACGCTCCAAATTTATTTGAAATCGCCATCAAAATATTTCCGCGAATTCTGGCTTGCAGATTTTCTTCGGCGATGCCCATCTGCGTCCCTGCAAACACAGGTTTCAGCATTTCCAGATATTGCCTAAAAGTATCTTCAATCGCAATTTCTTCGTACTGCACACCAAGATTTTCAGCCAGCAATTTTGCATCACGTCCACTTTCGGAGGATGAGTACCGCGTCGGCATAAAGACGCAGCGCACTTTATCAGTGCCAAGCGCATCCGCCGCAATGCAGGCGACAATCGCAGAATCTACGCCGCCGGATAATCCGATAACGACACGTTCGAAGCCGTTTTTACGCACATAATCGCGTGTTCCCAACACTAAAGCTTTATATGTTTCTTCCGCTCTGGAAAGTCGTGGCGCGATGGCGGATTCTATTTTTCCGTGTGATTTTGTTTCGTATTTTTCTGCCAGCACAATTTTTTCGGCACGCATTCCTTCACTAAAAACATCCACACGTTCCTGACGACGACGCGGATCATGCAGGCGCTCACGGAAAACTTTTTCGGTATTAATATCCGCAAAAATTAATTCTTCTTCGAAAACTTTGCCGCGTGCGATTAGTCCGCCACGCTCATCAAAAACCAGACTGTCACCATCGAAAACCAATTCATCCTGACCACCAACCAGATTCACGTATGCCAACACAACAGCGTTATCCTCCGCACGAGTCGCCAGCATCCGTTCGCGGTCTCCGCCCTTTGCTGAATGATACGGAGAGGCAGAAACATTGACGATGATGTGCGCTCCAGCTAAAGATTGAACTTGTGTCGGGCCGCCGGGATACCAAATATCTTCGCAAATATTGACGCCAATCAAGACATCGCCAAGCTGAAAAATCGGAGCCGTTTCTCCGGCTTTGAAATAGCGGTAATCATCAAACACACCATAATTTGGCAGGTACGTTTTGTGATAGACACCTTTCAGTTCACCGTCATAAATCACGGCTGCCGCGTTGTGAATATCCGTAGTTTTATCTACAAATCCGACCATCGTCGTGATGCCTTTGGAAGCCGCGATAATTTCATCCAATGCTTTCAGATTCGCAGAAATAAATTGCGGTTTGAGCAATAAATCTTCCGGCGGATAACCCGTGATTGCGAGTTCCGGCAATGCAATAATATCTGCGCCCTGACTTCGGGCTTGCTCAATGTAGTTGATGATTTTTGCAGTATTGCCCGCGATGTCTCCCATACGGGGATTGATCTGGGCAAGTGCGATACGAATAGTACTCATAAGGCTTTGAGAAAAACGGTGGGCTGAGACGCATTAATTAATCGGCAACTTCGACGGTATCAATAATGCCAATGATCGCCGCATCAATCGGGCGATCTTTCATGCCTTCGGCCAGGCGTGCGCTGCTGCCGGAAACAACCAGAACTTTTTCATGGACACCTGCGCCGACAGTATCTACAGCGACTAAATAGCTGTTCTCGTCTTCACCTTTCAGCGTGAGTGGACGCACAAGCAGCAGCTTACTCCCGTGCAAACGTTCGTCCTTGCGCGTAGCAACGACTGTACCGATAACTCTGGCGATAATCATAAATTAGTTCGCAGTTCGCAGGAAGAAAGTTCGCAGTTTGTAGTTCGCGGTTAGCAGGAAACCCCGTTTATAGGATTCTTACTGCGAACTTCTTTTCTGCGAACTGCGAACTTTCTTCCCGCGAACTATTTCTTCACCAATCCCAGCGGCAACACTTCATCCACCGAAGCGTGCGGACGCGGGATGACGTGGACGCCAACTAATTCTCCAACGCGACGCGCAGCAGCGGCTCCTGCATCAGTGGCAGCTTTCACCGCAGCGACATCTCCGCGCACGATAGCAGTGACGAATCCGGCACCGATTTTTTCGTAGCCGATCAACGTGACGTTCGCCGCCTTGACCATCGCGTCGGCGGCTTCAATCGTAGCGACCAGACCTTTCGTTTCAATCATTCCAAGTGCTTCCATTGATTCTCCTCAGTGTCCAGCAAACTTCAGTTTGCTGATAAATTTCTACATTATCAAAGCAGGCGCAAACTGAAGTTTACGCGACATTTTCAATTTATTAATCTTGCGGCTTGCGATAACAATTCTACCAACTCTTCCCGCGTCAACGTAATCGTCTCCCCATCATCTCTTCTCTCCATCGCCCCGTCATTTCCACCGCCGCCAATGCCACAAGCCTGCCCCGTCCGCGCTTCTGGCGGCATGGCTCCGTTGCGTTCACGAATATCGAACAGCTTCGGAATGGCGCGATCAGGAATCGTATTCTCATTGCCGAGGCTGCGCGCAATGGCGCTGATTTTACAAGTATGTTCCAGCGTTTCCAGTTTATTAAAAGCCTTTTCCAAAGTCTCCGCGTAAGCGACTGCGCCGTGATTCGCCATCAATAACGCATCGTGATAGGCAAGGAACGGTTCTATCTCATCCGTCAATTCTCGTGTTGAAGGCGTTCCATACGCTGCCAGCGGAACACAGCCCAACGTCAAGACAACTTCCGATAAAATTGCCTTGTCGAGCGAAAGTCCTGCCACCGCAAACCCTGTCGCGTAAGGCGGATGAAAATGCACGACCGCATTCACATCGGGACGCGCCTGATAAATCACGCGATGCATCGGCCATTCCGAAGAAACCTTGTAATCGGATGGTTCCAGCGGGTTTCCTTCCACGTCTACGACTACCATCATGTCAGTCGTCATCCAGCCTTTGCTCACGCCCGATGGTGTAGCGATGCAGCGATTCGGCGCAACTCTGACGCTGATATTTCCATCACCGGCGACGATATGCCCACGCTCATAGCTGCGCCGCGCCGTGTCTACAATTTGTTCTTTGATTAGTCTTTCGTCCATTAATAAAGCACGCCCTTCCTCACGGTCGGGCTTCTGCCACCTTATCCATCACCTCGTAAAAAATCTCTAAAATCTGCGCTAATTCCCGTCGTGGTCTTTCCTGAAGAATTTGGTTGCGCTAAAAAATATGAAAGGCTTTCCAGTGAAATTGAAAAGTCTACGTTCTTGATTTTGACGCCGGCTCGTGGTTGCAATCTAACCGGAGCGAAATTCAAAACAGCTCTCACTCCCGCCGAAGTGACATCTTCAAAAACCTGCTCCGCAATCAATGCGGGTATAGCTAACACGACAATTTCGACTAATTGATTTTTAATCGCGGAGCGCAAATTATTCGCATCCTGAATCGTCAATCCGCTGCGTGTGGGTGATCCGATTTTTTCAGGATCGTTGTCAAAAATCCCAACAATGCGAAAGCCGTTGACGTTGAACCCACCGTAGGTTGCGAGCGCCAAACCTAAGTTTCCGGCTCCGACAATGGCGACTTTTCGATTGACGTTTAAGCCCAGAATTTGTCGAAGCTGACGACGTAAATCATTGATCGAATACCCGACGCCACGCACCCCGAATTCTCCGAAATAGGCTAAATCTTTGCGGATTTGCGCAGAATTCAGCGCAAATTGTTCAGCCATCGCTTTGGATGAAATCCGCTCAACTCCTTCGCCTGCCAATTCATCCAAACATCGCAAATATAGCGACAGGCGACTGGTGGTGAGTTCGGAGATTTTCTCAGTTTTCATCGCAGCAAAATTCGGGCGTAACTCTTCAAATTTCTATAGCTTACTCAGCTACACTGCAACGATAACGCAGCGTCTGTCAGACTGTCAATTCGCACGAATTGACAGTGCTTGCGGCTGTCTCTTACACTCCAAGGTCAAGTTGTCTAAA
>JAYVRW010000426.1:0-9526 GCA_043775925.1 Blastocatellia bacterium | reverse complement strand
ATTATACGCTGAATAAAGGGGAAACTACAAATGTTAATCAACTTATAAAAAGTTATCTAACGAGGTTCACTGAAACCGGAAGCAGGTTCGGGCTAATGACGGTATTGGCCGCTTCAAGCGGGGTTCCGGCAGTAATGACATTTCGGACGAAATAGCCGGAAATACCTCCGTCTTCAGATACAAAATCGAGAAAAAATGCTCCGAAATTGGTCACAATAAACTGACCATTATTAGAGGAATCCGAAAATTCGATGGGATTACACATCAGGACGGGGATGACTCTGGGGCTGGAATTGGGGGTTAAATATCGTTGCGTTTGTGCGTAACGATATTGATCGGAATTATTCGTCGGGTCTTTTCCGTAATTAATGGCGTCAATAAAGTTTTTCCTGAGTTGATGATGAAAATTGTCATAACTTGAGGCGAAAGCGCTGGGCGGAGCCAGAACTTTGACCAACTGTCCAATGCGGACTTGAGCACAAACACCTTTATTCAGTTGTTCAATCGGGTCAGAAGGCGAGACTGCTTCAAGCCCTGCGGACGTGGCGAAATTAATAATTCGATAATCATCCGGTCGTAATCTCATGCGCACGCCGATCAGATTTCTTCCGCCACCGCCAGTTCCCCCGTGCGGTGCATAGCGTAACTCGTTCAGGGAGTTTGTGTCACGAATGCCGGTTGCCTCAATCGTCGGAGGTTTGGCATTCCCGAAGGTGCGAGCAAAGTTGAGATCGCTTCGATTGGTTCCACTGGCTTCTGAGTAATAAGGGGAGACGTAGTAATCTCCAGCTTTTCGCGCACCTTCGGGATAGTCGGCGCGAGCGAGCGGTTGTTGCAGGTTAGCCGGATCACTGACTGCCCACACGACCTGATTTTCATCATAAAAAGTATCCGGCATCAGGATTGGGCGCCAGCATCCGCTGACTGTTCCGGTTCCACCGTCAACCGGGAAGGTACTGGCCACCGCTACCGCGCTGACATTGAAGCTGGAAAGCCCAAAAACATTGCCGAAAATCGTTGGTAAGGCCGTCCGGTTTTTAATAATTATCCGGGCTTGATGGATCGGATAATCTATCGGATAGTCAATCGAAATATCCGCATCATTCAAGGTTAATCCCTGATTACCACTAATCTTTCTGACCAGATTAAAAGACGCAAATTCTTTAGCTAAGTTTTTCGTGACAAGCTCTTGATGACTCCTGGCTCCAGCCGCTTCGATGGTTGTTCTCAGCCCCTGCGCACCCGCTAGCGCTGCCGCATCTACAGTATTTTGAAGTTGGCCTCGCCCGCTCATCAAGTACCCAATATCTACCGCCAGCGCCAGCATTCCAACTAGAATTAAGAGTGTCGCTGTAGCTAGTAAAATGACGGTTCCGCGTTCGGTGGAGCGTTTGGATTTTCGACGAAGAGAGCGATTCATAAATTGTAGGAGCCTGAGGGCAGAAGCCCGCACGAAGTAAGGGCGAATTTACTATTTCCGAAATTCCTAATTCTCTTTCTTCGCCTTGCGCGGAATGACGTGTCCTGAATCGCCTTCCAGTAAGCCGGTCGCAGGTAACGCCAGCGGAGCCTGCGTTGGTGCAGTATTTGGCAATAACAAATTTGTATTTGAACTGCTTTCCCTGACGCGGGATTTTAGTTGAGACTCTCCCGGCAATTGCGGAATCTGATCCGGGTTGAGCGGATTATCAATTTTGACCGTGCAAAGAAATAAAAGCTCGGTCTCATTGCGCTTGAACTGACGGCTTTTGAAGAGTTCTCCGAGGATCGGGATATTTCCTAGCCCTGGGATTTGACTGATAGTCGCACTTTCAGAATTATCAATTAATCCGGCAATAGCGAAGCTCTGACCATCTCTCAGTTCAATAGTTGTGGAAGCTTTTCTGACCTTAAAGAATGGTAGCTTGACGCTACCAAGATCAACTGGTGAGCTGTCGTCAATGCTCGAAACTTCCGGTTCCAAAAGAAGCCTGATACGATTTTCATCAAGAACTGTAGGCGTGAATGAGAGTTGGACACCGTAGGAATGGTACTGCACTGTAACAGAAGATGGCCCAGATCCAACGCTATTCACCATGGGAATTGGAGCTTCCCCTCCCGCCAGAAAAGTTGCCTTAGTACCACTTGAAGCCGTCAATGTTGGTTCTGCTAACGTTCGTATCGCTCCACGTGTTTCGAGGGCTTTAATAAATGCTGACGTAGCGTTACTTTTTCCCAGAAAGATGTTCAGTAGCGGGTTAGCAGTAATGCTCGTTGCTGTACTAGCAAGTGCTGCAGGTCCTGCCGTTGTTATAAAAGCAGGAACGGCACTGTTAATGATTCCGTATGCGGAGCTTAATTCTCGCACGATATTACGATTCACTTCAGCGATGCGCACTTCCAGTTTTACCTGAATGGTTTCTTTCGCGGGTTGTTTGAGTAGATTGATAACGTTCTTTTCGTTATTTTTTTCAGAGGCGATGATAATTTTCAAGACTTCTTCAGCGATCTCAGGCCTGGTAACGCTGCCGGAAATAACGATGGAGTCGTTGACTTGACTTAATTCGATGTTTTCTTTGGGATAAAGCAACTTAATCTTCGCATCTACCAGCGCCAGGTTTTTTACGACTGTGACAGTAAAAATCAACATCTGGTTAGCATCAGTTGAGTTGGCCTGGGTTTTCAAAACTACAAGATTCGCTTGCCCTACATTGGTAGCGCTGACAACCAAAATACGGGACTTAATCGGCGAAAGCTCAAAAATATCTTTCCCTGAAAATTGTGTATCGCTGTATTCCTGATCAAATTCAATGACCCGCGACTGTCCCTGCATCAGGTCAATATTGATAGTTTGATTGGCGTCACGTCCAAATGAAACCTTAAGGGTTTGCTTCTCTTGTGCCATTACTGAAAGCGACATTAAAAATAGAACTACGCTTCCGGTCAAAGCCTGTAAGAAACTGTTGTTCGGGATCATCATTTTCATATCACACCTTTAATTCAAAGCCGGGGACTGAGATTATTTTGTTACCGGAACGTCTTGTGGGACGGGACCTTTCCACATTCTAACAACCTGCGCCATTTTCGTTGGAGCCACAGTTGGAGACGGCGAAACCTTTTGGGTTGGCGAAGGACCTGGAGGAAAGTTACCGGATGAAACCGGAGCTAAGCTTGGTTTTGTGATGGATGGTTCCTGAAGTGTTCTATTAATATTGTCATTAATAACGACTTCTGGTGGAGTATAGAATTCGTGGTCACTTGGGTTGCGCCCAATTAAATGCAAATTCCCTTCGCGCATTGCGAGGGTCAGGATGGCTGCCTGTGCCGGAGTTACTTCTAATGTTACCGTACCGCCTAACTTGGGTGCAGCTCCATTGATTTCCTGGGTATTTTGATTATTCGCCAGGATTTTTAAGTCCTGAGCAATAACTTTCGAGACTTGTTTGGCTCCACCACCCGGTGAAAGTACTGCGACAATATCAACGTGGTTACCAGGAGTAGCAAACCCGGCAATACTGCTGGCTTCATCTACGCGAATCGCCATTGCACGACCTCCACCAGCTAATCCACCTAAGACAAGGCTATCTCCGACCTTGGCTAAGTTTTGAGGAAGCAAATAGTTATTCGCAATGATTTCAGATTTTGTAATCTTGCCTACAATCTGAGTTAAATCAGCGGTTGCTCCGCTTGGCACTAAATTCTTTTTGATTTCCGCTACCTTCACCATCTGATTTGTAATCGTCGTACCTGTCGGAATAGTGGTGGCGGCGATGAGTACTTTAGAATAATTAGCGGGCGAATCCATGACAGTTCTACTAATGATTTTCTGCGTAATCCAGATCGCAATTAGTCCACAAAGGACTGCCCCCAATAATGAAAAAAGAAAACGTCGGTTCATAGACTCAATCCTTTCAACTAATCACGAATATCCTGGCTATTCGTGGCGCATGACGCATGTTCCCAGCATATCTATCGTATTCTCACCCTGATTGGCGATTAAAGCTTGTACTGTACTGACATATTTGTACTTAATGGTGACGCCAACCAGGTCTCCGCTGACCATCTCGCCGACCAGCACTTCAGAGGTGACAGAGTCGCTTTCGTTATGCACCTGCTGGCGAATAAAACTAATTTCGACCGCTGTCTCCTCGGTGTTTAAACCAGCGCCAGACAGGTGAAATTTTACGGTATTCAGTGCTGCGGTTCTGACTGAATCTGCACTTGAGCAATCAATTTCCAAACAGTTCAGACCCTGGCCATATTGCAGGACTAAAATTCTAGCGCCTTCACGTGCCGCGTTGGTGACAGCTTGCTTCACTGACCAGGCGCGTCCAATTTCAACGACACCGATGGTGACCAACAAAAATGGAATCAAAATAAATGCAAACTCAACCAGGGACTGTCCCGACTCGACGCGGGCTGAACTTCTACTTAAGTTTGATGTTCTGGCACACATATACCTAATTCAACCAAGAGAGAACACGAATTATTTTTAAACTAAACGACCGCTATAGGTTTAACATTATACGGTGCAATCGTTTAGGAAGCAAGTTAAACAGTGCTGATAAAATGTAGCACTGTTCTCAGTGCTGACTTTTTCTTATGAGCCTCGTTTAAATGTGTAGCTTGAGCGCAGGCGGATTGAAATTATTTCAAAGCTGGGGGACGGCAAATCAAAATCTACTGTTAGTAGTAATTTCACCTTTGAGGCATCCATCGCGCTCCGATCAGGCGACAGACTCTGCCACTGTGCAGCATTCAAATCAGCCAGCGTCTGGCTTCCATCCTCAGTGTATTGCAGATCAATTGGGGAAATAATTAATTTAGCTGTGGAATACCCGTTGTCAGTGATGATTTTACGGATTACCGGAGCAACGTTGTGCGCGAATTCGCTATTGTCTAATTCAGGATCGCAGGGAGAAATACAGTTTTCGCAACACGGATTGGTTCCCATTCTTGCACTCGCCCAGGATCGTGCGCCTTCGCGTGCCGCCGTATTCAAAACCATCTGCAAATTAAACGCCATCGCAAAGAAAACAATCGCCAGCATCATAATAATCATGATGGGCAGAATCAGGGCGAATTCGACAATCGCCTGTCCACGTTCAGCCGAAGCTCTGATGGTTGGTTGGACATTTCTCATTACCGTAACCAATTCGTGTAAATTGCCACTACTGTTCCTGCGCTCAAACTCAGACCAAAAGGCGTCGTAGCCGATGCAATACTTTCGTCATTAAGCGTTTCCAATCGTATCGCATTCAGTCGAAAATACGGAATTATCAAGCCTGCTATTCTCGACAAAATTAATCCAAAACGTCTGAGCGTTAGTATCATTTTTCCTTGTTGCAGGACAAAAAATAATGCCAGCAACGGGTAAATCAATAACGCAAATAACAGAGAGCGAAGTGAGCCGAAAGCTCCGACGAAAGCACCAATCGCTGCCAGAAATTTAACGTCTCCGGCTCCCACCACTCTGAAAAGATAAGGAATGAAAAGCAGCATAAAGCCTGCGCCTAAGCCTTGCAATCCAAACCAGAGTCCACTCCCTCCTGACCAGGCATTCATGGATAAACCGATCAGCGCAGCAGGGAAGACGATGGCATTGGGGATGCGACGTTCACGCAGGTCGTAGAAAGAAATTAATCCCACGAACAACGTTAGAAAGCCGCTCATCAATGCGTCATGATTGGAAGCCATAATTACAACTGGCTACTATACCACTGCCATCAAAGTGCGCCAAAAGAGGCTCTCGAATTTTACAAGCTTGAAATTACCCGGAATATAACGTAAGTGGGGACCAGAGGGTGTTCAACTAACAGTCAATACAAAACAAGAAATAACGGGAAAGTCTCAATCCGGGGCCGGATTGATCCTGATTAGGGCACGAAGTTCTTTTAGCTTCCCGTGCTTGGAGTGCTGATAGCGTCATCACCTGCTTTTAAGGTCTTAGCTATTTTGTCAAAAATATTGGTGATGCTTGTACCCATCCCTGTCAAAATCAAAATAGCCGCCGCGCCGATCAATACCAACAGAAGCGAATATTCAACAATATCCTGCCCTGATTCGTCATTCATAAATTGTTTGATCATAAGTTTTCTCCGTCTATCTCCGAACGAGCTTCTCAGAGGTAAAAAGCTCAAGCACGAACCTGGTAGAAAAGATGACTTAGCCAGGCCCGAAGTCAACCTCTATTTCCATGAAAAGAGATTCTTTCAAAATTCTGCCAATAGTGTAATTCTTTTGTGAAATTCAAGCAAGAGAAATTGTTTTATGTTTAACGAAGCGCAAACATCCTTACTTGCCAACGTCACAGTAGTGGCGTGAAAGATTATGTGAGGCAGAGATTTTTCAGGGGGGAAAAGAGGCAATCAAGACGATTGCGCTCCAATCAAAATGTAAGAAAGATAAATGGAGGCGGCGATCAGAATCGAACTGATGATAAAGGTTTTGCAGACCTCTGCCTTACCGCTTGGCTACGCCGCCTGAACCCGGATTGTCAACGGGCTGAGTCTCTCCCAAAAACGAACGGTTATATGACCACAACCACTAGGTCTACGTCAAGAGGTTCATTTCACTTAAGGCGGTGGATTTAACGAAGATTTGCTTTGACTTCAATCGCAAAGAGGTGCAGAATTAATTCTTCCGAACAGATGTGTTAGTCAAAAATAAACCCAAACAAGTTCTTTATTACATTGCGCATAGAAACCGAATGAAGGTCTTCTCTTCAATGTCAATCAGCCCCATTTGCCCGCGACAACTGCTGTACCTTCATCTGTGCTCTTCAGGGAACTGGCTCCGTTATCCCCCAAGTTACAATTTAATTTTTGCAACTGTTGGTATGTCTTGCCAGTGGTGTGCTTAATTTTCTCCTGAAAAGAAAGGTGGTATTCATTATGTCTACAGCAACTGCTCCTGCCAAAATTCGTGATCGTCAACTGACTGATTCTGATCAATTAATTCTGACCATTTGTTTGGAAGCGCGCCCGATGACGCGAGAAATGTTTGCTCCTTTTGGTGAAATTATTGGCGAACGCGGCTCCGTCGAAGTTGATTTAGGCGGAGGCGAAGCCTGTCTCGTGGCGCAAACGGTTGAAAAGCGTCCGATGATGTTTGATTTTCTGGGGCGTCATAGCCGTACTGAGCAGGTCTTTTCGCCACTTGGTGGTTCAAAATCCATCATTGCGGTGGCTATGCCTTCAGTCGGAGAAAACCCTGATGTGAATCAAATGGCAGCGTTTTGGGTAGATGGCAATTGCGCCTTCAAATTGCATCGTGGCACCTGGCATACCAGCGCTTTTCCAGTTGAAAATGATGCTACATTTTTAGTGCTGGATCGTGAAGGAACCTTGGACGAAGATTTTGATTTGCGGGATTTGAAGACTTCGCTTGGAGTCGTCGTCGAAATCCGAAATTAAGTGCGTAGTTTGTCCGATAATAGCCGTTCCGCTACAAATCCGAGGCAAGCGCCAACGAAATAACAAACCAGATCGCTCCACAAAAAACCGAAGCCGAAGCTCAATCCGCCGAGGCGCGTCTGCCGAATTGCGTCAATCCACGGAGCGTGATAAAGCTGGCTTGTTTCAATCGCCACGCAAAATCCCAATGCCAGTGCCGCTACTTTGAGCGTCGGGAATTTCGGAAACAAAAATCCAAATCCAAAAAATATCATCACCGCATACAACACATCGCCCACGTATTCGTGGACGATGTGCGGCGCAGAATGAACTCTTGACGCTAAGCCAAGCATGATGACGAGCGCGATGAGAGCCGCATAAATAGGGCGTGATCTTGATGGCATTAAATATTCGTAATGTTATTTTCCATCATTACCAATTACGAATTCCAGTACATAGCGGCGCAATTTGTCGCGGTTTTGATTACGATAATCTGCAAAATCCCGCACAATGCCTTCATCGGCGCGTACCAGTAAAATGTAAGCTTCCAACACGCCTGCGTCGTTGAGTTTTTTTAGCAACATCAGTGATGGATTCAGGTTTTTGGTTTTCTTATCAGCCGTCGCTAACGTCAGCACACTGCGGATCGCATCGGCTTCTTCTGCCAAACTATGGCGATAGGTTTTTTCGTTCGGAAACGTTTTGGCGAATTTTTCTTTGTGCCATTCTGTTCGCGCTGCGCCGTAGGCAATCCACGCAAAAGAGCCGTCCTGTGCGCCATTTAAAAGCGCGTCGGCTCCCAGATCAATTTTGGCATTGCCTTTTTCATCGAACTTGACATTGGTCGGAATTTCAATGGTCGGATGCGCCAATTGTGTCTTGGTTGCTTGACCCCATTGCAAAATCCCTGATACT
Source organism: Blastocatellia bacterium (assembly GCA_043775925.1). GTDB lineage: Bacteria > Acidobacteriota > Blastocatellia > RBC074 > RBC074 > JAFDVL01. The sequence continues at coordinate 1,238 of JAYVRW010000426.1, read as the reverse complement.
GCTACGCGATTAAATGGGTCGCTGATAAAGGCTTCAATGTACCGATCACGCGCCGCGTCAAATTTGCTTTGTTTCATTAAGGGCGTCGCGGAATAGCGGTACGCGGTCTCTCTATTGGGGTCAATCGCAATTGCTTTTTCGTACCACGGGCCAGCCTGTGCGTAATCACCTTTTTGCGTAAAGACATCACCACAGAAAAGAGCTGCCTCGTACAACTTTGGGTCAAGCTGTAACGCCTTCTGATAGTTTTTCAGTGCGTTGTCAAGTTTGCCCTGAGAGAAAAATGCCTCGGCTTCAACCATCAAATTATTGGCTTCATCATTTTGCGAAAATGAATTTCCGCCTGCCCCGTCGGCTGGAATACCGTCAACTAACCCTTTCGCCAATTGAAGCTTTGACGCCCCCAACGTATCTTTTCCTAACTCAATTGCTTTGATGAAAGCATTACGCGCACGGATTCGTACCGCTTTGCGCTGTGCGTCATCTTTTGTATTGGCGGCTTGTCCTACTAGCGCAAACCCAAGATTAAGCTGCATTTCAGCATTCATCGGCTCCGCCGCGACAATTTTTTCCAGGAGCGGTAACGCTTCCGTATACCGCTGTTGTTTGATGAACGTATCAGCTTTTGACTTGAGCGCTTCGATGCTTTCACCGGATTGTGCATAGATGGGATAACTAATTACACTTAACCCAAACCCTAAAATAATAGTTAATGCCAACCTTCTGAGTGAATCTGAATACACCATATCTCTCCTTCAATTATTGTGATGAACAGGGGCTGATTATTTGGTAACGGAGTAGCTTGCCTTTTATTGGAAGGCTGAAAAACGAGGTCATTTTAGCAGGAGGGGTTTACGCAAGGCAATGAGAATTTTGGGTTAGAGGTAAGGACAAGAAACATATTTATTAATGTTTCTTGCCCTTTTTATTTTGCAATAAACTTTTAGCGTTGCCAGAACAACAAACTAAAAGTTGATTGCACATTTTTACCGTGACAGCAGCGTACCAACATAACGCAGCAAATCGTTGGCGCTTTCGTGCGTGTAGCCGTGTTCTTTGACCAGACGATCTACGACATCGTTGATGCGGCGGAGTTGATCGTTGTCGGGAGTTTTCGCCGAAGTTGTAATTTTCACTACGTCTTTCAGGTCAGCGAAAATTTTCTTTTCGATGGCTTCTTTCAGGCGTTCGTGCGAATTGTATTCGAACTGTTTGCCCTTGCGCGAATACGAAGAAAT
>JAYVRW010000425.1:0-37205 GCA_043775925.1 Blastocatellia bacterium | reverse complement strand
GGGAAAGCTGATCCCTGATCCCACTGCCAAATTTTTCACCGGATTGGAGGCGAACATCTCCTCTGACCTGGCTTCGGTGGTCACTTGAAAACTGATTTTCTACTGCGACGCCACCTACTGCCCAGCAAAGAGCCTTCGCCGGGATGTAAGCAATGGGCGAGCTGCTCGTTCGATCAGCGCACAAACTCTCTAGCCTAATGTCCTTCGGCTTTACTCTGCCTTGAAAATTTCCAGAGAAAAATCTCAAAAAAACTTCAAGTGCAGCTTAAGACTTTTCTTTTGCTCCTGCCCTATCCTCACGTCAGCTTAACAGCATAGCTATTTGAATGACTCGAAACGCAACCCGTCGCTCCCGCTCAAGGTACAGTCCCGTGCGCCATAGCGAGCCGGGTTCCGTCCACTGATCTGAAGTCTGATCGAAACAAAAACCATTACCCAAAGGAGAACCTTTATGACTCGCAAATCCATGTTGTTCACCAGTCTGACCTTGACCGCGTTCGCGCTGCTCATCGGACTGACCCTGTTCAATTCATTGAGCAATCCCCATCAGGCCTACGCCAAAACTGCTCCTGTAGCGGTGGCGGATCAATGCTCCATTCCAATCAAGGTCACTGACACCAAAATTGTGAAGGGGGCAGTCAAACCCGGCATTCTCCCTTTCAAAGCTTTCCAAAGCGTGCTGGTGAAATTTGACCCGGGCACATTACCGCCCTGCTTCACCGTGACGCAATTCACTGTCAAGGTGCAGGTGCTGTTCGATACTGGTGCCAAGGAAACCACTGTGACTGTTGCCGGAGATAAGCGCGAAATCTCAGTGCCGATTTCAAACTTTATTCAAGCCGCGAGAAATCCACCACAAGTGATTCGTGCGGAAGTCAGCGCCAGCGCCACGAAAACAATTACCGGGAAGGATGACAAGACCGTAGATGTCAACGGCTAATTGCCCTGTCTTGACTGGGCGAAAGAACGGTCAGCCGTAATGGCAAGCTGCTTTTTCGCCCCACTATATCTGCTTTAGAGGAACCGCCATGAAAACTAAACGATTGAAAATTATTGTCGCAAAGACTGCGTTGCTGTGCCTGCTCATTGTGATGAACGTCGCAACTTTCGCACAAGGCAGCCCTACGGTTACAGTAAACCCGACTTCACTGGATTTTGGTTCGGTTGAATTCGAATCAGGTAAGACGTTGCCAGTGGAAGTGACGAATACAAGCAACAAGCCCATCCGCATTGGGAGTGCCAATGCGAACAATAACTTCGCCTTTACTATTCCACAAAACAGCCAGCCACTAAATCCTGGTGAGAAGCGAACGGTCAACTTTATCGCTACGCCAGGAACAACGACCACGATCACTGTGACGGGCATTATCACGGCTGGATTTGTCAATGAAACCTTAAAAAGGGTGGCGGACATAGCGCTAAAATGTACAGGCGTTGATCCTTTTTTCAGATTTAATCTCAAGATGGCAAACGTTGGATTTAATGACATCGTTAAAGTACAGGTCACAGGTGATCCCATCATCTCGCAACTGAATTGTGTGGTTCCGAATGATCACGATCCGTTTTTCGGTTGCGACCTGCGGCTCCGAAAAAACGCAAAAATAAGCCTGCAATCCAGTTCAACTAATTTTCAAGGCTTTATCAGTGGTACTGGCGCGGCTTCTGTGTGTGGCGGGAAATCGCCCTGTGCCTTTACGCTGACCGCCAATTCTGAGCTGACTGCCAAGTTCCAGCAGCCCACGCCGCCGCCGCCACCACCACCGCCAACCGACCTTAATGTGAAGGTGAAGAAGCTTGGACCTGGCAGCGGAAGAGTCGTGATCGCTCCCAAAGGAGGCCCGGCAATCAGTACAGATGGAATCCAAAATGGTCAGTTTTCCACCGGAGTTTTCCCGCGCGGCACAAAATTATTATTAACCGTGACACCCGCTGCTGACAGCACTGTCAGAAACATCATCGTGTCAGCCAATGACCCCAATGCCAGCGCCTGCAATGGCAAAGCGCAATGCACCTTTGTCCTTTCAGGCAATGTTTTCGTGGAAGCAGGATTCAATAAAAAGTAACCCATCCTGAAATCAATACCGGAGGATTTATGAAACACACAGTTGTTTTTTCTTTCTTGACAGGGTTGCTGCTGGTTATTTTTAACAGCGTAATAATGGCGCAACCCACACAACAATTGCCTGACAAAACCCTGAATCCGATTGATCCAACAACCGTTGTTGGCGCACCGAAAATTACTGTTACGGAAGTCAAATTTGCGGGCATTACAACCGGCACACAACCGAAGCAATTAATCCGCACAAAATGGACGGCACAAATTCCGAGTACAACCAAAGTCGAAAATTTCAGTGTAATTTTGCGCGCAACGTTTCAGGATGGCTCAACGTTTTCGTCTACATTAAATGCTTCAGACACTGCCCGTGAAGTAACGTTTCAAGCACCCATCAAAGGTGTAGCTAACCCATTGAAGACTTTTCAGGCAGTTGTAGAGTCCGTTTTTACCACCATTCTGGTGCAAAAAATTGACTTCAACAGCGCCGTAAATCTGAGTAAGAGTAATGGGCTGTTGGCGACGAATACAGGTGCCAATCAGCGTGGCGAAGGCATTACCCAAATCAGCATAGTGCCCGGCACACAATTAAAGAATTACGAAATTAAATGGAGCCTGGGCGCACCAGTCAGACCCGGGATACGCGAACAAAATTTTAAAGTAACGGCCTCCTTCAAATTCAATGAGGTGAACGTGACGCGCACTGCGACAACCACCGTTGGCCCCGGTGTGCGACAAACCATACTAACCATCAGCGATCCCCCGAAACTCAACAATGGCCCCATCATTGATGTGACCGCGAAGGTCGAATTCTTTTTCAAGGTACTGCAACGCAATGAAGCTGTCCTGAATGGCAATTTCTAACCACTACAAATCAGGAGAAACAACATGAAACGTTCACTTACCATTACCACCATCGCACTCGTCGGACTCTTCGTCTTAGGGCTGACCACAGCTCGTAATCTAAATGGATTCGTACCAAATGTGCAGGCGCAAAGCGCAGACCAATCCTCACAAAATGAGCATGAGAAAGAACGGCATAACCGTTGTTCGCCGCGCACGATGAGAGGTACGCACGGGTATTCGTACAGCGGCACCGTGATGGGCGCAAACATCGCGGCTGCCGGGCCAATCACGTTTGATGGCTACGGCAATTTGCATGCAACGTACAACGTCAACCTCGGCAACAAATCATTCAAAGGCGGATTCATCGGAACCTACATCGTCAATGACGATTGCACGGGAACAGTTACCTTGCACCTGCCCATTCTCGGCATCAGTTCCAATGGCAGCTTTGTCATTGTCAACGATGGCAAAGAAACATTTTTCACCGGCACAGACACTGGTGTGGCAATTACAGGCGCAACGAAACGTCTGTAAAAATTGTCACGCTGCTTCACAACGACACCTAAACTTAAGGAGAACACTATGAACACTAAATTTATGTACAAATCGCTTTCACTTTTCAGCACTTTAGCCGTCCTCGCACTTTGCCTGACCTTCTGGGCACAAACAAAAGCAAATGCGAAAGCGGCGCCGCTAATCCCTGCGCAAGTTAGCGGCGGTACGGGTTCCAACAACCCGCTTGGTAACGTCAAAGTCACACGCATCAATCTCGATCCCAACAACAAAGCCTTTGGTTTTGCTGACACTGTCGAGGTCGGCTGGGAACTCGGCGGTGCGAATGCTTGCGCGTCACCCAGCGGCTTTACAGTTAAAGTAACTGTCTTCCGCGACATCGCTGGCAGTTCAGTCAAGAACTTGAATGTGAGCGGCGGCGCACGCGCAGCTACATTGAATTTTGGCACACGTTTTTTCCGTGGCGTGAAGTCTATCGAAGCGGTTGTTACCGCGACGGCTGACCTTAAAGCAGAAGGCAAGAAGAGTCAGAATTTCTAAAGATAAAAAATATTTTCGCGGAGGTGACAAATGGAACGCAGACTGGCATCAGCATTACAAACAATACTGAACGCAACCTCAGGCAGTTTGCTGGTACTCATCATTTGTGTGGTCACAACAGCACAAACACCTCCGCCAACATTGACCGTTACATCAAGCTTTGCTGGGAAAGAATCTATCGCGCCGACTGAGTTACTAGAATTAAAACTCAGTCGCGCATTACAAGCCAACGAAAAAATAGCAGTGCTGATTGGGCAAACGGACGCCACTAATTTATTCACCATCAGCAACGACAGCCTGAGCTTTTTACCTGCGCCATTTGCGCTGCCAATTGGTGCAACAGAAATTACGGTTTATCTGATTGCGACTAATGACGAATGGCAGGAGCTGGCACGCTTCCCTATTCAGGTGACGAGCCTCACGAAGGCCTCCGCCCCGACAACAACGGCAACCAACCATTCGGCTGCTCCATCACAATCAACGCCGGAAAAACGCCGCAGATTTGGAATGGATCGGCTGGGCTTGACGCCGTCCTTCACGCTCGGTTTCAAATCACAATTTGGCGGATCATTTTTTCCAAACACGAACAAACCGGAACGTCCGAAATTTTTTGACACAACGTTGCAGGGCAGCCTGAAAGGAGAAATGGCACGCGGCACAATGAATGCCAATTTGCAATTCGACATCGCAGGTTCGAGCTTTCGCAAAGAGGCATTACGCTTCAATGAAATTGGCGACAGAGCCAACCGTATTGATTTGGCAAATTATTTAATGCAATTCAATTTTGGTCGCAGCCGGTTGGTTTCCGGTCATACAACTTACGGCACGAATCGCCATCTGATTAATAGTTTTGCTTCACGCGGTTTGACGTTCACTGCGCCAATAGGCAAACACGATGATTTTTCTGTTGCCGCATTGAATGGCACAAGCGTAGTCGGCTTTGATAATTTTTTCGGCCTCAATAACAGCAGTCACCAAATTGCTACGTTCACCTGGGGACACGAATTTTTGAAAGAGCGTCCCGGCGGATTACGGACAGAATTTAGTTTTCTGGATGGTTCATTGTTGCCGCGCACCGGCGTCAATCAAGGCTCCATTACTGATGCGGAAAAAAGTCAGGGCTACGGTTTTCGCTTCGTCGCCAGCGACCAAAAGCAACGTGCGAAATTTGATGGCGGCTTCACACGCAGCCGTTTCACCAATCCGCCCGATCCGTTATTGAATCGCGGACAAAATATTGTGCAGGTGCAGGAAGTTAATCGTAATGCGCGTTACGTAGATGTCAGCTATGACCTTTTGAAAGACCTTGCAATTACCAAAACAAAAAAATTCACACTCAACACAGCCTTTCATCACGAACAGGCTGACCCCTTATTTCGCAGCGTCGCCGCAACCGCCGTGCAAGCAGATCGCCTTAACAATCAATGGGATGTGACCGGAAATTTGGATCAATTAAATTTCACGCTGACGCATCAACGCTTCAATGACAATCTGGCGAATATCGCTTCGATTTTGAAAAGCCTGACGCGGCGCAATGCCTTCGCGGTCAATGCGCCGTTGGCGGCTTTCATCGGCAAGGCAGGCGGGACTCCTTCTCTCTGGCTGCCGCGTGTTGGGTTCAACTTCGACCGTATTCATCAGTTCGCTGCGGCGATCCCGGTGAACGGTGGGTTTGAAGCTGACCTCAGCACGGTGCCGAATCAATTAAGCCTCAATCAAACGCTGACCGCCGAATGGCAGGTGAAAAAAGTTCGATTCGGGTATCGCTGGAATCGTTCGTCGCAGGACAATCGGCAAACGGGGCGCGAAATTGCGGATTTGTACAACAATATCAATGGCGTGACTTTTGGCTTTACGCCGAATCAAAAAATTGAGTTGAACTTTGACGTGAATTCCGAACGCGCACGCAACGTCGAAAATAAACGCACCGATCAAACGTGGCGCTTTGGCTTCAATACAAATTTGCAATTAACAAAAAGCATGACATTGACGGCAGCGCTTTCGACGCTGAACGCGTTTGACCTCGGACAAATCAGCGACAATTTCACCAATGAATTTAACGCGCAGTGGGCGTATCGGTTTTTGACGGAGAAAAGCAAATACCGCAAAGTGAATGCACAATTTTTTGTGCGCTACGCCAATTTCTTCGCCCACGCCATTGATCGCACTTTCGCCACGAATAATTTAACAAAGAGTTGGACGATGAATGCGGGAATTAATTTTATGTTTTTTTAGAAGTCGAGACCCGGCTCGCTACGGCTCGCGGTACTGTACCCGGAGCCGTAGCGACGGGTGATTCCTTACTGCGAACTGTGAACTAATAACTGCGAACTGCCCTGAGGTAGCTACTGTGAACCGAAAATTACGTTTTATTTGCTTGTTTTTATTTTGGTTGCTGAGTCTGATGGCGCAAGGTTTTTCGCAAACTATCGCTGTCAACCCCAAAGGCGTGAACGTCAACAGTCAGGGTGCGACTACCGTATTTTTGACGTTTGGGAATTTACAAAATTATCGTCCCGCCGAAGCGACCTGGTGCGGTGATGTCATTGCTGCCACGCCTGATCTGGGCTTGAAATGCAATCCAGCGGCGATCTACGGTTTCCTGCCAACACGTTATGATCAGAGCAAACGTAGCGGTAATAATGCCTATACAGATGTCATGTCCATTCCGGCCTCAGTGGCACGACGCGCTTATCAAGCGGCGGCACGTGGCGAAGAAGCCCGCTTTTTTTACGTCCGCAGATTTATTAGTACAACTGGTGGTCCCGATCAATTCGTAGACGTTACCTGTCGCTTATCCGGCGGCGGCGCCCGCGTTCCCTTTTCGTTGACGGATGTAAAACTTTTGTTCGCTAATCAGGAAACGCAAGTGTTATTTGCCCAGGCGGACAAACCTTTGCCGCCCCTCAAAGCCGAAATCACGTACACCGGCACAGGCCGTTTGAAAGGACGCTGGGAAGTAGTTTTGCCCGGCGAGGAATTGCCGGAAGAAAAAGATTTGTTGACCGAAGCTACGCTGCCATTTGAAGAACGCGCGACACAACGTCGTTATACCCAACTCAGCCGTTTCAATCAATTTTTGCCGCCTACCGGAAAATTTATGTTGCCCGGCCCCGACGTGTCACGCCTGCCACGCAACGTTGATGGCACATATTTAATTTTGCTGCGCCTGGAAGCGAGTGATGACCGCGAAGCCGATTCCAGTTTGACCACGATCAATGCCGGTCCGGACACAGTTCACAGCGGCGCCGTCGCAGGCTTTCCAATGCCTGTGCTGCGTTATGTGATTGGCAGTGCAGACAATTTTGTAAACGGCACGACTGACGCATTGTCATTGTTATTACCGAAAGCAAATGCCGCCCTGAATGCCAATAAAGCGGTTGATTTTGTGTGGGGAGAAATCTCCGGCGCGTCGTTTTACGAACTGGAAATTCAGGATGCGGCGGGCAAGCACATCTTATATGCGTGGCTGCGCTCAGGCACAAAGACATATCGTGCGCCTTCGTGGTTGAAGGATAAGGCGACAAATTTGCAATGGCGTGTTATCGCAAAAGATCAAAATGGGAAGGCAATTAGTACCAGCGCATTGAGTCAATTTCGACTGTTGCGATAAATCAGAAACGCAGGAATTTTTTCAAAACTGCCCCGATGGACTCCGCCAATACTATTTATGGGCATAAAAAAAAGAACTGAAATTATTATTGAAACCGAGCGCGTCATCGTCATCACACCACCACCAGGATCAATCAAGGGTTGGTGTAAAGCTTGTGTGAGTCCGGTCGAATGGCTCAGCCCTGAACTTGCCGCTTCGCTGATCAATGTTCCCCCACGCTTGATTTATCGTTGGATTGAAAGTGGGCAATTACATTTTATTGAAGGTAAGGATGGGTCAATTAAAGCTTGCCGAAATTCTTTATTCGGCAACCTCCCACAGGCTGAATAAAATAATTTGTCACTGCTTAGGTCAAAAAAAGAAGAAGGGAGCAAGCCCAAATCATCTGGCCTTGCTCCCTTTTATCCTTCTCAATTTTCCTAAAATTAACTACGCAAAATTCCTCGGAAATTGGCACTGTTGATCTGGTAATTCGGGAAAATCGTTTTCAAATTACTGGCGCCTAAATGCCGCATGGCAACTTCAGAAAAGACATCTCGAAAATCGGTTGTAATCGCTAAATCACGTCCTTCGTAAAGCTGGTCATTGCGCAGTCCCGGCCATTTTCCATGCACTTTTCCGCCGTTGACATTGCCTCCCAGAACAAACATACAGCTTGCATGTCCGTGATCTGTACCGCGATTGCCGTTCTCTTTGGCAGTGCGTCCGAATTCCGTCATCGTCAGAATTACGACATCGTCGCGGCGGTCTTTTAAATCTGCGTGTAAGGCTGCGATGCCGTTTGAAAATTCAATCAGACGATTCGCTAATTGTCCTTGTCCTGCGCCCTCGTTCGCATGGGTATCCCATCCGCCGATGTCCGTGAATGCGACTTCCAACCCAATATCGGATTTGACGAGTTGCGCGATCTGCTTCAGGTTGTCACCAAATTTTCCGCGTGGATAAATCGCGTCTGCCGACGGCTGATATTGCGAAGGATTCACTTTTTTGAGCATCTTGATGGCATCAAAAGTTTCGTGTCCCGTCCCGCGTAAAGCATCGTTCACACTTTTGTCGTACATCGCTTCAAAGCCGCCTGAAACAGCGGTTGAGGCCTGTCCAGCGCGCACATTGAATTCATTGATATTGTTAATTGCCAGGCTGGGGGCAAGTCCCTGCATGGAGCGCGGCAAATTCGATCCCATCGCGACAGCACGAAACGGTGAAGCGGTTTTATCAGGCTTCGATTGCAAATAACGGTTCAACCAGCCATCGGTGGTGCTTTTCACTCCCGGCGTACCCGATTCCATAAAATCCTGCGCATCAAAATGCGAGCGCGTCGTGTCGTTCGATCCAACCGCTTGAACGACTGCTAATTGTCCCGCATCGAAAATTGGTTTGAAGGCAGACAACGCAGGATTCAACGCAAAAAATCCGTCTAAATTAAGAGCCGCAGGATTGTTCGGTTGCGCGTCTTTCTTCGGATTCGGAACCGCGATATTCGGACGCAAATCATAGTAAGCCGCGTCGCCATAAGGAATGACGGCATTCAATCCGTCCATTGCACCACGCTGAAAAATAACGATCAAGGTTTTGCGTCGTCCAGTGTTTTTGGTTTGCGCTAAAGTCCTCGTCAAAAAAGATGGTGATAGCATTGCCGAACTCACGCTGGCTAAGGCGATGCCGCTGTTTTTCAGGAAAATTCTTCTGTTCATAATTATACCGCATACGGTCTTTAGGTTTTGGGTTTGGGTCTTTGGTTTGTAACAAAAATAATTTGGTAAAAGCCAAAGATCAAAACCCAAAGTCCGAAGTCCAATTTCTAAATTATTGCCGCTGAAATTCCGGCGAACCAAGAATCAGACCAGCAATTTTGGCGACATCAGTTTTGCCATTATTCGCAATCTGCGCATCGCTTAATGTTTTATCCAGCGTAGCGCGTGTCTGGTCAGAAATATTTCCGTGCAAAATTGTTTTGATAAAATAATCAGCAACTTCATTCGGTTTTGCAGATTTTAGCTCCGGCGCGAAGCTCACATTCGTCCCGAAAATTTTGTTTCCGCTCAATGCCAAAGCGAAGTTCATCCGCTCCAATAAAGCTCCGGTATTGACCCACGTTTCAGCCGTGTCAGCATACCCGGTTGGAGGCTGCGCCAGAAATAATCCTTCGCCCATTTGCTGAATCCATTTGTGAAATTGCGGTGAACCGTTGGTTTCCGCTCCGAGCGCTCGTACTGCACTAACCGTCATTTCAAATGGAGTTTTTATCTTGGCACGATAACTTTCTGCTGCCCAAAACTCTGAGGAAGTAAGCATCGTCTTGTAGACTTCGCGCAAATCGCCATCCTTTTTCAGAAAGGTTTGCGACATCTTTTCAATCAACGAAGCAGGCGGGTTATCAGAGACAAATTTGCGGGCGAGCTTAGTCGAAATAAACTTCGCAGTCGCCGGATGATGCGCTAATAATTTAATAACTTTTTCACCGTCCTGCTGTCCGCCGCCGGCACTGATCTTTTGACCTAACACTACTTTTTCACCGTTGTCGTGCATAAATGGAGCGTAAGTAAATCCACCCCCGTTGCGCGGCTGCTTTAAAGTCCATCCGGTCAAACAACGAGCAACTTCCTGTACATCTTTTTGTGTGTAGCCACCGTCAACGCCGAGCGTATGCAGCTCCATGATTTCGCGGGCATAGTTTTCATTGATGCCTCGGCGACGTTTGCCTGGTGCCTGCTGTTGCGCCATTTTCTCCATCATTTTCGGGTCGGCATTTGACTGTTGCGGCCTTTCCATTTGACGTATTTCAAGCCTGGGATTATTCGGAGCACTCTGATTATTCATCCGCTCCTGACGCATCTGTCGAAGCTTTTGAAAATCAGGCATTTTGGCATCTGGCGCAGTACTCAGCCAGTTATCCAGATAAAATAACATCGCCGGACTTTTTGCAGTCGCCATCAATAAATCTTCAAACTTGCCGAAAATATTTGGGCGAATAGTCTGATTTTCATAATTTGTAATCAAGTAATGATCCGCGCCTTTGTTCGCAAAAACATTGAAATGATTGAACCAGAAATCTGTCAGCACTTCCTGCATTTGCCGTTCGCTCGACACTGCGCGTATCAGCTTTGACGCCTGTAATTCGTTGATCACTTCCTGGCGCGGACGATAGCCCAAATCTATTAAGGCCTTCGCGTATTCACGGCGTCTTTGTGGATCAATCAGAACATCAGCATTATTCACAGCTTTCGGCTGCCCCTCCTTCATTTCTGCCTTCATCTCTCCATTCACTGTTACCTCAACTGCATTCGCCGGACTTGAAATTTTAGCTTGAAATCGTTCGCGTAATTCCTTAATTACAGCCTGCGGAGGATCATAGGTTTTCGCCATCTGTTCATCGCTCATGCTTAGCGTAGCCAGCGGTTGCAGCTTTTGCGCAACGGCCTCATCGCTGATTTTTTCAGGCTGCATTTGCTGCTCAAGATATTGCTCCCAGCCTATTTTGTTCACCCGCTCAACCTCGCCAGGACGCGCTCCAAAAGTAATGCGATTCAATAGATGTAAAACTTTTTGCTGTTCTGTCAGCTTTTTTACTGCCGGATTTAGACTCCTACTTTTCTGCGCGAAGACACTAAGTGGCGAAACAATTGATAAAGCTAAAATTAATACTGCCGAGCAAAGCTGATTAACCTGACGAATGTTGTTTTGCATATTTTTCCTCGCAATTGGCGTTACCATTTCTATCAATGTCGTAACAATTGCTTAGACGTGCAGGAAATGAATTTGGTTGAAGGAATTTGCAGGCAGGAAAAAGAAAAGGCTGGTAAATGGCTGTAACATCCCCCGAGGCTACAATCATCCACCAGCCGTCTCAAAGCTCTTTCTACGAAACAGGAACTCGCTCCCCAACGAATCCCCCAAGGTATCCCCCAACACATTCCGCGGTAGGAGCCTGTCGAACGTTGATTTCGTGGTACTATTAGGCAAATTAAATGCCACATTACTACCACTTCGCCAGACATCTGATAACCTCAGCTTTATTAGCAGTTTAGATTATATTACCTGAAGAAATATCTGACCTCTCGCTTCGCCACCTATTGACCCATTTCAATACATTATCAGCTAGATAACGTCCTAAATTCGTACATACAAAGACAGTTCACCAGCAATAATGAGGTATTTGACTCATTTTGAGACAAAAAAATAAATTATTTCCTAAATTGACAGGTCTATAGGAGCGTGTTAATTTGCACCGCAGTTTACAAGTTCTTTCCATTTCTTTCAGGTGCCTGAGCGAGGGTTCAGGATAATAGGGAAGCGGGTGAAACTCCCGCACGGTCACCGCCACTGTAAAGCTCGGTTACTTGCCGTGCTACAAAAACGCGCCAGCCATTACGCAAGTGAGAAGGTTGTTGTCGTTTGCACTGCATTTGAGATTAGTCAGGAGACCTGCCTGTTAGGTTGTTGCTTTTCTACGCTCTTCGGATGAAGGAGCGCGGCATAAGGTTTGAGGTGGATGAGTGTCTTTAATTGCTGCTCATGCTCTGCAACTTGTATTCTCCTTTCTTTCTTGCAAGCCTTAGACGCGCACTAATCTGCTCGTCTAAGGCTTTTCTTTTTCCAGAAGCGTAGAAATTTATTGAAATTTATGCGCTGCCCCATTTCGCTACGTCCTTTCTTTTACGTAATATTTTTAAGCTTATTGCTCTTTCCGGGCTGTCGGTCACGGGAGGCTGAAACCCCAAATCTTGCCAATTATCAAATTCACACTGATGATTTAGGGCGCAGGATTTCTGTCTCAAAATCCCCCAGCCGAATTATTTCTCTGGCGCCAAATATTACCGAGACATTATTTGCACTCGGACTTGGCGAACGTGTCATCGGAGTCACGACTTATTGCGATTTTCCCGCCGAAGCTAAAACCAAAGAAAAAATCGGTGACACCATCAAACCCAATCTTGAACGCATCATCGCGCTTAAGCCGGATTTGGTCTTACTTTCAACTTCCAGTCAGTTGGAAAAAATTACACACCAATTGGATCAACTGGCGATTCCTGTCTACATTACAAATCCGCGTACTGTTACAGAGGTAATCACTTCAATTGGTAAACTCGGAGCAGTAACTGGAACCAGTGACCGCGCTGAAAAATTGGCTTCGTCCATGCAGCAGCAGATCAAATCCATTGAGCCAACTGAACAGCGTCCGCGAGTTCTTTATGTCTTACAACTTTCCCCACTCATCACAGCCGGAAAAAATACCTTCATTAACGACCTGATAAATCTGGCTGGTGGCATATCCATTTCTGGTGCAGAGGCCACCGACTATCCGCAATTTTCGCGTGAGACGGTCATTGCCCGCGCACCCGAAGTCATTATTCTTCCCGAAAGTCACGGCTCCGAAATCGTAAATCTCGAAGCCGTCAAAAATGCTTTCAGCACAACTCCCGCCGTCAAAAATAATCGCATCGTCACGATCAATCCCGACCTGATTGATCGTCCGGGGCCACGCATCGTCGAGGGTTTAGCTGAACTGGAAAAAAAGATTCATGGCAAGTAAGGCAAGCACAAATTCAGGAGTTGAATTGAGTAACGCGTATTTAACTAAACGCCGTGCCGCTCTGGTGATTGCTGTGCTTTTCTTCGCGCTGATTTTCGCCTTCATCATTTCGCTTTCACTTGGCAGCGAGCATATTTCATTGGCAAATATTTTATTGGGATCACTTTCACGCGAGCAGGAAGTCATCATTTTCGGCTTGCGTTTGCCGCGCATTATTTTGGCGATTGGCTCAGGCGCAGCGTTGGCGATGGCAGGCGCGGCGTTTCAGGCACTGCTCAGAAATCCGCTGGCCGATCCTTATGTGCTGGGCGTTTCAAGCGGCGCAGCGCTCGGCGCAATTGTCGGCATCATGTTCGCTTCACAATTTTCGTTGGCGCGTCCATTGCTCAGTTTTGCGGGAGCCGCTACCGCAACTTTTGTCGTGTATTTGCTTGGTCGGCGCGGAGACGATCCGGCGCGACTGATCCTCGCGGGCGTAGTCATTTCAACACTGCTTGGTTCGTTGATGGTTTTGCTGACGACGCTCGCGGATGATTTAAAATTGCGGAATATTACGTTCTGGCTGCTTGGAGATTTATCCAGCGGCAGCAGTGAATTCATTGCGTTTTTATTTTTTGCCGTCGTCATCGGAGCCGTAACTTTATTCGCCAATTCCCGCGCTCTGAACTTGATGATGACGGGTGAACGCGATGCGTTTGCGCTGGGAGTTGAAACAAATCGCGTCCGCTGGATTGTCTTCATCACCGCGTCTTTATTGACCGCCGCCGCAGTTTCCACCAGTGGCGCGATTGGCTATGTCGGCCTGGTCGTACCGCACCTCGTGCGCCTTGCCAGCGGCACGGACAATCGCTTAGTAATTCCCGCTTCAGCCTTCGCCGGAGCTTTACTTGTTCTGCTGGCAGACACGACCGCCCGCACCGCCATTGCTCCGCGCGAATTACCGACAGGAGCGATTACCGCGCTGATTGGCGCTCCAGTGTTGGTTTATTTATTGCTGGGGAAATGGAATTCGAGACGGGGAGAAAGGGCGATAGAGCGACGGGGTGATACGGAAATTATTAGTTCGACGTTGTGGAATTCTGGTTCTGTAGCGGGTCAAACTTTGCTCAACTTGAATAATGTCAGCTTTGGTTATTCGCGCCAAATTCTTACGCAAATTAACCTCGAAATTAAATCGGGCGAAGTGGTCGCCTTGCTTGGGCAAAACGGCGCGGGAAAATCTACGTTGCTGAATTTGGCAGCCGGAAAATTACAGCCAAACTCCGGTTCAGTATTGTGGCAGGGAAAAAATATCAGTGAATTTTCACGGCGAGAAATCGCGCAGCAAATCGCCCTTGTAGCACAAGCCGAAGAATTACATTTTCCACTGACGGCGCTTGAATATATCTTAGCCGGAAGATTCGCTCAGACCGCAGGCATCGGTTTTGACTCGCCTTCGGATATTGAAATTGCCCTGCAAACATTAGCTGCGACCAATGCAACACAATTTAAGCACCGATCATTTAATCAACTTTCCAGTGGCGAAAAACAGCGCGTAGTTCTGGCTCGCGCACTCGCCCAACAACCACAAATTCTTTTGCTGGATGAGCCAACCGCCAACCTCGATTTAGCCCATCAATTTTCGTTACTGGAATTAGTCAGGCAGCTCGCGCATCAATATCAGCTCGGCATTCTTTTTGTCACACACGAAATCAATTTAGCGGCAGAATTTGCCGACCGCGTAGCCTTACTCAAGCACGGAAAAATTCTCGCACTTGGAAAACCCGATGAAGTCATGACCGCTGATTTATTGAGTGATTTATTCGAAACGAAACTCAGCGTCAATCATCATCCAAACACCGGAAAGCCAATCATTACGATCAATAGAGGAAAAACAAACCAATGAAATTCACCGCCCTAAAAAAACTTATACATTCAGTCCGAATTCAGCCCGCGAAGTCGGGCGACAGCATAAAGCCTGGGGTGAAAGCGAAGCCGGAACCCCAGGTTGATTTTGCATTGAATTCATTAGCCCGCGAAGTCGGGCGACAGCCATCCAATCTATCACCCGCTTCGCGGGCTACAATCACAATCGCCAATATTCCTGGGGTTTCGCGCTCATGCGCTCCACCCCAGGCTTTATGCTTGCACCCGCTTTGCGGGCTAAAATCCTTACCGAGATTCCTTTCTATATTATTAATTCTTACCTTCGCTGCGAACGTTTACGCTCAACGCACAAGTACCGTTTCCGATCCTGAAAATAAGCAAATTAAAAACGCTCGGATCATTGTGCGAAACGCCAGCGGCTCCATCGTTCGTGAAATCACGACTGATAAAAACGGCGAATTCACCTTGCCTGATTTACAAAGTGGAGATTATTCCATCACCGCCGAAGCCGAAGGAATGATTCAAATTGGCGGCGCACAAAAAATTACCATCAATGGAAATTCTGCTGCGCCTGTCCTGCAAATTATACTTCAAGTCGCAGCGATCAACGATTCGATCATTGTTTCAGCGACGCGGACAGACAATAATTTATCCGAAACTCCGGCCAGCGCGTATGTAATTTCAGCCAATGATTTAGCCCGTTCGCAGCGTTCGCAGGTACTCGACACCTTACGCTCATCGCCTGGCATAAGTGTGATGCAAACGGCGCGACGCGGTGGAGTGACTTCAATTTTTGTGCGTGGCGGCGAATCGGATTACACCAAAGTTTTAGTAGATGGTATCCCGCTCAACGACGCCGGTGGCGCTTTTGATTTGTCAGATTTTACGACCGAAAATGCTGAGCGAATTGAATTCGTGCGCGGCTCAAACAGTGCGCTCTACGGCTCTGACGCAATGAGCGGCGTACTGCAATTCATCACGAAGCGCGGCACAAGTTCGACGCCTGAAATTGAACTCTCAGCCGAAGGCGGCAGCTTCGCTTTTAATCGTCAGGTAGCCAAAATTTCCGGTGCGAATAACGGCTTTGATTATTCCGCCAGCTTCGCGCATCTGCGCACCAACGGACGCGGTCGCAACGATGATTATCAAAACCGGACGGCTTCGGCGAACCTCGGTTATCGTTTTAATGAGCGCACAACTTTGCGCTTCATGGCTCGTAGCGGAAATTCCGGCTTAGGCGTACCCGGCGCAACTGCAAAGTATTTTTCTGACCCCGACGAACGTGCGCGACGCCGCAGAATCGCTACGGGAATTAAGCTTGACGATCAAACTTCGCGGTTGTGGCATCAACAATTTTCCTTTGTCTTCGCTGAGAATAATCAGCTTGGACTTGATCCTATAGCACAGGATTTAACCAAACCGAATACGCCTGTTGATACCAATTTTGCCTTCAACGATTTCGTTTCGTTTTTCAATAATCATCAGAAGCGGCGCGGGCTTCGTTATCAAAGCGACTTAGTTTTGCCGCACAGCAATTTATTGTCTGCCGGAATTGAATACGAAAAAGAAAGCGCAGTTTTTGACAGCGGGAGCAGAGTCGCTCCAAACCGAAGAAACATTGGCTTTTTTGTGCAGAATCAATTTTTTGCGGCTTCGCGTTTTGTCTTAACCGCAGGCGTGAGAGTCGAAAATAATCGAACGGATTTGCCTGCCAGTTTTGCAACTGTTTTGAAAGGACTCGGCTCAGCGCCGTTTACTGGCAGCGTCGGGTTTGGGACAAAAACTACGCCTAAAATTGCGGCTTTGATCGTAGCCCGAAAAGGCGATGATAATTTCGGTGCCACAAAATTCCGCACGAGTTACGGCACAGGAATTAAAGCTCCAACGCTCGTCGAAACTTTCAGCCCGAATTCATATTTCCTCGGCAATCCGGGCTTGAAGCCGGAGCGCGCGCAAAGTTTCGATGCTGGAGTTGAGCAACTTTTCTGGCGTGATCGCGTGCGCCTCGAAGCCACATTTTTCGCCAATTATTTCCGCGATCAAATTGCGTATGTCGGTGATCCTGCCAGCTTCGGCGGCCCCATTAAAACTTCAACCGGAGTTCTGACCAGCTTCGTCAACAATGATCGCGCTCGCGCTCGCGGCCTTGAATTAAGCGTAGCTATTCGCCCTACACGAAATCTGAGCTTGAATGGGAATTACACCTTGACCGATTCCAAATTAATTGCCGCTGCCGCCATCATTGATTATGGAACGCTTAAATTAGTTCCGAACCCTGAAGTTGGATTTTCATTGCTGCGTCGTCCGAAGCATTCCAGCGCAATCAATGTCGCGTGGACGGCTGAAAAATTTGCATTCAATCTGGATGGATTTTTTATCGGGCAGAGGCGTGATGTTGATCCAGTAACATTCTCGCGTTTTGCGAATAGTAAAGGCTACCAAAAAGTTGATGTAGCGAGCAGTTACAAATTCACGCCGTATCTGACAGCGTTCGCACGGATCGAAAATCTACTCAATCAAAATTATCAGGAAGTGCTGGGCTATCCGGCGTATCGGTTGAATTTCTCAGTGG
The DNA here is from genome assembly GCA_043775925.1 of Blastocatellia bacterium. Taxonomy (GTDB): domain Bacteria; phylum Acidobacteriota; class Blastocatellia; order RBC074; family RBC074; genus JAFDVL01. The sequence continues at coordinate 19,669 of JAYVRW010000425.1, read as the reverse complement.
GAATGAAATTTAATTTGAGTAAGAAATAGACCACAGATTGCGCGGATGAGGCGGATTTTCGCTGATCTGAAATAATCTGCGTTAATCCGCTAAATCTGTGCAATCCGTGGTCTATTCTCCTAACACTTCCAAAATTTTCTTAACACTGCCTTCAATATCAGGCTTCGCGGACATCATTGCGGCGAAGTCATTTTTGGAAAATTCAGGCAGTGGATACAACGCAGAAATCATCGCAATACTTAAGGCTCCGGCGGAAATAACTTCGGGCACACGTTCCAGCGTAATGCCGCCAATCGCTACAATCGGCAATGAAGTCAAGGCTCTCGCTTGCTTTACTAATTCAAGACCGACAACCGGATCGGCATCTTCTTTGGTCGTCGTCGAATAGACTGGCCCCACTGCAATATAATTGGCTGAAGTTTTCAAAGCCGCCTCAACCTGCGCGATTGAATGCGTCGAAATCCCGATGATTTTGTTCGCCCCCAAAACTGCACGCGCTTCTTCCACACTTAAATCATCTTGCCCCAAATGAACGCCATCCACTCCTGCTGCCTGCGCAATTTCGACACGATCATTAATAATTAATATCGCCTTTGCCGCCTGTGTCAGCTTCAGGCAATCACGCGCCGCATCGAAGAATTCTTTCGATCTCAATTCTTTATCCCGTAGTTGAATGATGCGAACGCCGCCCGCCAACATGCGTTCAACAATTTCAACGTGCGTACAATTCGAGAGCTGCGGATCAGTAATCGCGTAAAGTTTTGATTGAAGCATGATCCAAATTTTTTCTGTTAGCCCAGCCCGTTTACGGCTGGGAAAAGGTTGAGAGAAGCACATTCAGCCCGGTTCAGCGGGCTTCCAATACGCTTTAGCTAAAACTCTTCGCAAGCCCGATAAATCGGGCTGAAATAAATATTTCGCAATCCGACCCAGCCGTAAACGGACTGGGCTAATAGAAAAAGACAAACCTTACTTCGCTACTATTTCCTGACTGCGAATCACGACATCTACAGCTTCCTGCGGAGAATCCGTCACAAATAACAAATTCAAATCTTCCGGTGAAATCGTCGCGTTGCCCAACATTTGATCTTTAATCCAATCAATCAATCCGCCCCAGAATTCCTTACCAAAAAGAATCACCGGAAAGTTATGAATCTTTTTCGTTTGAATCAAAGTCAGCGCTTCAAACAATTCATCCATCGTGCCAAACCCACCAGGAAAAATAATAAACGCGACAGAATATTTGACGAACATGACCTTGCGCACAAAAAAGTAATTGAACGTCATGGACAAGGATTGATAGGGGTTCGGCGCTTGTTCAAAAGGTAATTCAATATTGGCTCCGATTGAAATTCCTCTGGCTTCGTGCGCGCCTTTGTTGCCTGCTTCCATAATGCCGGGGCCGCCGCCAGTAATCACCGCGTAGTTCGCCTTCGCCAGTAAACGTCCGGTTTCGACAGCCGCAGCATAGTATTTACTATCAGGTTTAAGTCGGGCTGAACCAAAGAGCGAAACGCCCGGAGGAATATGTGCGAGATCATCAAAACCTTCAATGAATTCGCCCATGATCTTAAAAATTCGCCAGGGATCAGTATCCGTAAAATCCTGCTGAGATTTATTCGGGACTTCCAGCAAACTTGAATCCGAAGTTACGCCGTCTTGTCCCATCCGTTTACTTTTCTTCGCCATGCTTTTTCTCCATTGGAAGGTCTCGCAAAAACGCGAGCGGCGATTATCACAAATAGTCTGCGCTGTAGCAAAAGAATTGTGCAGAGAGAATTCTTAGCCGTGAATTACGCGAATTTGCACGAAGATTTTTGACAGGATTTACATGATTGATAGCAAGATGTTCAGGATTAATAAATCATACGATTGATTACTTGTTCATCCTGAAAAATCTTGTCTATCCTGTCTAAAATGAATTCGTGAAAATTCGTGTAATTCGCGGCTAAAAATTCTCCCATTTGAATCCACTCCCACTGATTTGTTATGCTGTTCGCCCAACGATTCCCATCCTTAAATTTTAATGGAAGGTTTTCCTGCGCTGTTTCTGAGGTCATCAATCATGAAAATAAAGTTTTTAGCCCTGCTCGTTTTGTCCTGTGCAATTGCTGTTGTCGTCAATTTACGCTCCGTCAACGGCGCACAAGCAAAACCAATTTCCCCCGAAGCGCGCGAAGAACTCTACCGGCAAATCAATATCGGCATCGCGTACCTCGAACAATTCAAGCCTGAAGAAGCTGCGAAAACTTTCAAACAAGCGACCGACAAGGATGCGAGTTTTGCGCTCGGACAAATTGATTTGGCGATTGCTTCGTTCTTTGATGCCAAGCTTCCGCAAGCCGAAGAAGCCGCCCGCGCTGCGATCAAGTTAATGCCGAACAGCCCGCATGCGCATTATGTTTTGGGACTCGCGTTGAAGAATCAAAACAACTACGACGAAGCCATTAAGGAATTCACCAAAGTCGTAGAAATTGATCCGAAGGATGCGACGACGAATATTCAAATCGGACAAATTTATTCCGCGCAGCAAAAGTACGAACAAGCTATTCCTTTTTATCAACGCGGTCTGGATAACGAACCTTATAACGCGACGGCGGCTTACAATTTAGGAACGGCGCTGCTCCGCTCCGGCAAAACCGATGAAGGCAAAAAACAGTTGGCGTATTTCTCGAAGCTCCGCGCCACGAATTACAAAGCTGAACTTGGCAATAAATATGGTGAAGTCGGACGCTACGCCGAAGCCGTGGCAGGCACAGGCGCGGAACCCGATTTAGTCAATAAAAATGCGCCGGAAGTGAAATTTGTAGACGCGACCAAAGAGATGAATCTCAACGCACAGTTTGCGAATAAGCCTTTATCTTCGGCCTTAAATCGCAAACTCACCAAAGCTGAATTTGAAGCGGCAAAGCCGGATTTAGTTTCCGCGTTCAGTTCCAGCATTGGACTGTGTGATTACGATGCAGATGATAAACTTGATGTCTTCGTCACGGGCATTGGCAAAGACAACAAGCCTTTTGCTCAGCTTTTTCACAATGACGGCGGGAAATTTTCAGACGTGACGGCGAAGTCAAAAATCACGCTCAGCAATCCCGCTTCCGGCGCAGTTTTTGGCGATTTCGACAACGATGGCAAGCAGGATATTTTTGTGTTTGGCTACAATTTATTGACGCTGTACAAAGGCAATGGCGATGGCAGTTTTATTGATATCACTGCAAATGTTGGGCTGCCTGTCAATAACAATAATGCGTGGGCTTTGACGGCGGCATTTGTAGACGCCGATCACGACGGCGACCTTGATATTTTCGTCGGCAATTTCGCCGACCTCACGCAATTCCCCACCGGAAAATCCGAAGCAATTTTCCCTGATGATTTCGCCGGAACGCCAAACAAATTATTCCGCAACAACGGCGAAAAAGACGGTAAATGGAGCTTCACCGACGACACTGAGAAATCAGGCTTAGGTGGAGGCGCGAATAAAACCACAGCCGTAGTTTGTACCGACTTCGACAACCATCGTGATGTAGATTTTTTTGTCGTGAATTACGGAGCACCTGTGCAGTTGTTTGCGAATCACCGCGATGGTTCATTTAAGGATGTGGCACAGCAAGTTGGGCTTACTGAAACCGTTAAAGCTTTGAGTGTTGCTGCTGCTGATTTGAATAAAGATGGGTTTACAGATTTTTACTTTGCTAATCAGGATGAACTTACGCAGGCTTCTCTTGTCTCGTACATAAGCGACGGGCGAGGCGGATTTAAGAAATGGGCCACTGCAAAAACAGGTGGCGGCGTTGGCGGTAGCGCTAAAGATTTGCCCAAAATGATGCAAGCTCTTGATTATGACAATGATGGCTTACTGGATGTCATCAGTTTTTCTCAATCACACCTGATAATGGAAAAAAATGCTGGACTGGTAATTAATCTTGGCATTAGACGTGTTTTTATGGCGATAACTTTCCCAACTAAGCAGTCTGGAGATTCACATGCACTTGCCACAGGTGATCTTAATGGCGATGGAGCAATTGATTTCATTACTATAGATATAGGTGGGAACCTCATTGTCTTGCACCCTGCAACAGCAAGCAAAAACTACGTTGCAGTCAGCATCAAAGCTTTAACCTCCAACAAAAACGGCATTGGCACAAAAGCGATTTTGCGCAGCGGCAGCTTGCAGCAGAAATTAGAATTGTACGCCTCTTCGCCTGCGCCTGCCGCCGCCGGATTGAATTTCGGGTTAGGCTCTCGCACTAAGGTAGACGCGCTGCAATTGTTGTGGCCTTCGGGCATCGTACAATCTGAATTGGATGTCAAAGCTGGACAGCTTAATAAATTTGAGGAACTGGATCGCAAAGGAACTTCGTGTCCGATTTTGTATGCCTGGAATGGCAGCGAATATTCATTCGTGACTGATTTTATGGGTGGTTGCGCGATTGGCATGCGCGAAGCGGGTAACACGTGGAGCGTCCCTGACACCGATGAATACGTGCGCGTCACAGGTGAACAATTGAAAGAACGCGACGGCAAACTTTCGATTCGGATGAATAATCAACTCGAAGAAGTCCTTTACTTCGACGCGGTAAAATTACTCGCCGTTGACCATCCCGCCGACACCGAAATTTATCCAAACGAAAAATTATTGCCGGGGCCGCCGTACACTCCGTTTTCCATTTATTCCGTCAAAGCTCCACGCCCTCCTGTCTCCGCGCTTGACGACAAAGGCAACAACATTTTGCCGCTGATTTCCAAAATAGATCAGCAATATCCAACGAATTTTGAGAAGCTGAAATTTAAAGGATACTCAAACGAACACGCCATGGAATTGGATTTGGGCAAAGACGCACGGAACGCCAAACGCCCATTATTATTGCTTTCCGCGTGGATTGATTACGCCGATTCGTCATCAAATTTAGCTGCTTCACAAGCCGGAGTCACCATCACGCCACCGTACTTACAAGTCAAAAATAAAAAAGGTGAATGGCAAACTGTGATTGAGCAAATGGGCTTTCCGGCAGGCTTGACCAAAACCATGACCGTAGATTTGACGGGCAAATTTTTGACCCAAGATTCACATGTTCGCATCGTCACCAGCATGAGAATTTTCTGGGATCAAATTCTGGTGGACGCAACCGATGGCAAAGCACCGACCAAAATTACCAGGCTTGACCCGATGACCGCAGACCTGCATTGGGGCGGCTTCCCGCGTGAATTGTCGTTAGATAAATTCGGCTTGAAGGCTTATGACTATCGCATGATTGACCCGACCTCGCCGTGGAAAGCGCACATCGGTAATTACACGCGGTACGGTGACGTGAAAGCATTACTGCTCGCGCCCGAAGATATGTACGTCATCACGCGCAACGGTGACGAAATGCAAATTGACTTCGACGCGACAAAATTGCCAAAATTAACCAACGGCTGGAAGCGCGATTATTTAGTTTACGCCGACGGCTTCGGCAAAGACATGGACATCAACGCCGCGCGTCCTGACACTGTCGGCGAACTACCATTTCACAAAATGAAAAGCTATCCATACGCTCCGGGCGAAAGCTATCCGACAGATGAAAAACACTTGGAATACTTGCGCAAATACAATACCCGGAGTGTTGGTGTACAGACACAGGCGATGTGGCGCGGCGTGCGATAATCGCTCGCGCACTGACTTATCAATGAATAAATCTACTGCTCGCCAGCAATTCATCTCTGCGATTCAATGTGAAGATTCAATGATTGAATTGGATCTTACAGCGCTGCTGATTGCAGCCGAAGAATATCCTTCGCTTGACGTTGAAGAATATCTTTCACAACTTGATTCCTTAGCCGAAGAATCGCGCTTGCGGATGACTGCGGATGAATTGAGCGATCCGTTGCTTCGGGCAGAAATTCTGGCATCGCATTTATTTGGTGAAAATCGTTTTGTCGGAAATTCCAAAGATTATTATGACGCTCGCAACAGCTTTTTGAATGAAGTCATTGATCGTGGCAGAGGCATCCCGATTACTCTGTCAGTGGTGTTTATTGAAGTGGCGCGGCGACTGGGAATCGAACTTTACGGTGTTGGCTTGCCCGGACATTTTCTGGTCAAGTACAGCGATGCCATGAATGAGGTCTTCTTTGATCCATTCAATAGTGGAAAAATTCTGGCTGAAAATGATTGCCGCCAAAAAGTCGAAGAAATGCATCAAGGGCGCGTTCCCTTTCACTCTACTTTTCTCAAGGCTTTCACCAAAAAACAAATTCTGAATCGGATGCTGCAAAATTTGAAAGGTGTGTATTTCAATACTGGCGAGTTGAATAAGGCACTGGAGGTGGTAGAACGATTGATTTTACTGAGTCCTGATTCGATGGAAGAAATGCGGGATCGCGGATTAGTAAATTTCGCACTGAAAAAATATGCACGGGCACGCCCCGATCTTGAGGCGTACTTGCAGGCTCTGCCTAATGCAAAGGATCAGGATCAAGTGCGCCAAGCCTTACATGAGTTACGAAACAAGCAGGCGCAGTTAAATTAAAAAAACAAAAAGCTGGATGCAATAGGATATGCATCCAGCTTTTTGATGACCGCTACGGATATAATTTTTATTTGGCGCTGAGCGCGGCAACGTGATTCGTCAAGCGTGATTTATGACGCGCAGCCGTGTTGCGGTGAAGCACACCTTTTTGAATCGCTTTATCAATCGCAGAAACAGTTTGCGGCAATAAAGTTGCAGCAACTTCTGCATTTTTCGCTACGATGGCAGTTCGTAATTTCTTAATTGCACCGCGAAGCTTGGTACGACTTGCCGTATTCGCGGCATTGCTCTTGATATTTTGGCGGTCACGCTTTTCTGCTGATACATGATTCGGCATTTCTAACTCTCTCCTGAAGTATTGTAACTAACTATTTCAATGCGAACAGAGAGTATAGGCATCGAATAATCAGATGTCAAGCTTGTGTTTCGACTGAATGATGGGTATTGTCTGTTGTCTTGTCTCGCCCCACTTCTTCTGTGAGTTACCACAGGCTCCAGCTAAGTCAGTTAAAAAGAAATTGTTGCGAAAAAATTGCGGCAATGATAAATAATAGAGCACGTAAGTTGGCTCTTCCACAACTCTCCCTTTTCGATTGAGTATTTTTTTCTGATCTATTGCCATGAATGAAGAGCCACAATGGAGGATGCGCTGATGTCTACTATGAATGGAGCTGCTTCACCACCAATTCTGATGCCACGCATGGTCACGGTCGCGGCTGTCCAGGCAACACCTGTCTTTATCAGCCTTGAGGCAAGTCTCGCTAAAGCGCTGAATCTAGTGACAGAAGCAGCCTTAAAAAAAGCTCAATTAGTTGTGTTTCCTGAAGCGTGGCTTCCAGGTTATCCGGCGTGGCTGGAATTTTGCCGTGATGTCGCCATCTGGAATCATCCTCCCGTCAAAAAACTTTATGCGCGGTTGATTGAAAACAGCGTGATCGTACCTAGTGTGACGACGGAAACGTTAGCTGCCGTAGCCGCTGAACATCGCCTGACATTGGTCATCGGCATCATTGAACGGGTTGAAGACGGAGCCGGACGCGGGACGCTTTACAGTTCCCTGTTGACCTTTGGGCCGACCGGCGAACTTATCAACCATCATCGAAAATTATTGCCTACTTACAGCGAACGGTTATTAATCGGACAAGGCGACGGGCGCGGATTGCGTTCGGTCAAGACTTCGGCTGGAAAGATTGGCGGACTGGTTTCGTGGGAACATTGGACGCCATTAGCGCGTCAGGCGCTCCATCAGGCGGGTGAGGATATTCACGTCGCTACCTGGCCTTCAATTGGAGAGATGGAACAAATCGCTTGCCGTCAATATGCTTTTGAAGGCAGATGCTTCGTCGTTTCCGCAGGTTCCATCATGCGCGCTCGTGATTTACCGATTGAATTAGAACCAATTCTCGAAATTGCCAACGATCCTGAAAAGCTAATTCTTGATGGAGGAAGCGCGGTCATCGGGCCTGATGGGAAATATATTGCGGGACCAGCCTTCGATTACGAAGCTATCGTGATGGCACGCATTAATCTAAATCGCATCCGCGAAGAAAGTTTAATGATGGATGTCACAGGACATTACAACCGACCTGATTTATTTGAGCTAAAACTAAAAGGCGCTGATTTTTCCGGCTTAAATGCTTTAGCGCCGAACCCGTTAGACGATTCCCGGCTTTTGACATCTTCGTTGCCAACTGGTGAAGAATCAACGAAAGACAATTCTTCGGATCAGTCAGAATCCAGTCATCAAATGCCAGGTAAATTGGTTTCAGTCAAATAATTCAATCAGAAATTCGACAAAAAATCGCCGCTTAACTCTTGCAAGTTAAGCGGCGATTTTTATTAATTGACGCTGATTATTATTTGCGCTTTTTGGCGGCAACCCTTGATTTTCCGCCGTATTTCAACACAGTAAGCCTGACGCTTTTGCGTCCGAAACTAAAAGCTTCACGCGAAGAACCAACCCATAAATCAATCCGTTTTCCTTTGATGGCACTGCCAGTATCTTTGACGGTGTAGACACCTGAATAATTGCCAGCCTTCAGATGAACGACACTGCCCAACGGAAGCACACGCGGATCAGCGGCGATAATTCCACGTCGTACATAAGTGCCGGAACGTGTAATCCCACGCAGGCTGTAAGCTGTTGCTTCAAAACTACGCGGCGGCTCGACACCAACTAATTCAGTATCGGGCGGTCTTGGAACAATCAACGTGTCAGCTTTGGCTTTCGCCACTTCTTTTTCAAGATTCAAAACAGGAATAGCCGTTTTCACGGTTGGCTCAATAGGCGTTGGTGGCGTCCACGCGGCAGCAACCGATTGTGGTAAATCTTTATTTTGGGTATTGATGATTTCTGTCGTTTTATGAGTGGTATTTGGTGATTTACCTGAAACTTCTGAGACTGTCGGAGGTGGCGTAGATCGAGTTTTCCATGCTTCACTCAAAGAAGAGGTTTGAGCAAAAATTCCAAGGCTACAAATGATTAAAAATGCGACACTGGTGAGAGTGCGGGGGACAACGTTTAGACTATACATAAGATCGGTAATACTCCTTGTTAGTTATGATAGTTACTTCGAAGCTAACGTCTCCCTCTGTGCGGATCAAGCACGAATCACGTTTCGTAACGATTCAAACGTGTGGAGGGTCATTGCGTGGAGTCGCGCTTAACAGCACACGCCATTAAGTGAGGCTCGCTGATTCCTATAGCAATTCTGGGTTATGCAAACAGCGTTAGCGGAAGCTCTCCGACAAAAACGTGTAAAGTTTACCACATTTGACGGGAATTGTGAAAAGGTGCAAGGAGGGTTAAAGGGTTAATCAGGAATTCGTTCCAGAAATCATTTTCTCTGACAGACTTTCTCTGGAAACGGTTGCAGTGCCTACTTTTCCAACCACAATGCCTGCTGCGTGGTTGGCAATCTGCGCAGCATCAGCAATTTTAGCGCCCGCCGCCAATGCTAAAGTCAATGTTGCAATGACTGTATCTCCCGCTCCTGTCACGTCGTAAACGTCACGCGCCATCGTCGGAATATGCGTAATCTTCGCGTCGCCCGTCGTAAAATCTAGCAACGTCATTCCCTGCTCTCCGCGAGTAATCAGAACATTCGGACAACTCAACATTTCGTGAATCTGATGCGCCGCTTGCAATAAAGTAGCTTCGTCCAAAATTTCAATTCCGGTTGCGCGTTCGGCTTCGCTCTGATTTGGAGTCACCACTGTCACCGGATTATAAAAACTGAAATTTTTAATTTTCGGATCAAGACAAACAATTTTCCCTTGCGCGGCTCGCAGCACATTTTGCAAAACTCGCGGCGTCAACACTCCTTTGTCGTAATCAGAAATAATCACGGCATCGCAGTTCGGCAAAGCTGCCGAAAAAGCCGCGATGATTTGATCTTCAATTTCTTCAGGAATGTCAGCCTTACTTTCCCGATCAGCGCGAATCATTTGCTGATGATGCGCAACGATCCGCGTCTTCATCGTAGTCGGTCTGGCAGCGTCAGTAATCAAATATTCGACCTCCGCCCCAGTATCACTGAAGCGTTGCCGTAATCTTGCCGCCGCTGCATCATCGCCGACGACACCAATTGGAATGGCCTTCGCGCCAAGTTCGAGTAAATTAGAAACGACATTTCCGGCTCCGCCCGCGTGCCACGTTTCGCGTTTGACTTCGACGACAGGCACGGGAGCTTCCGGGGAAATCCGCCGCACTTCGCCCCAGATAAATTCGTCCAGCATCAAATCGCCGAGGACGATCAAACGTTGATTGACGAAATTATTAATTATTTTCTGGATGTTTTCAGAAGTCATGATTATCGAAACTAATTGTCCACGAAGAACACGAAGGGGAGCAGGATTGGGTAGAGACGATTATTGATTTACCAGTAACTTCGATGTCCCAGGAATTTTTCTTACTTCGTGTTTCTTCGTGTCCTTCGTGGATAATTTCCTGCATCAAAGTATTACTTTCTCTATTGCCGTCATCACCTGCTCAACCGTGATGGAACGAATACATTCCGGCTCATCAAAAGCCTCACAAGTGTACATTGCGCACGGATTGCACGCGAAATAGTTTTGCACCAATTCCGTTTTTCCGGCTGACCACGGACGCCAGCGCTCTGAACTGGCTGGCCCGAATAAAACCACCAATGGAGTTTTCACCGCCGCTGCCATGTGCGCTGGCCCGCTATCATTTCCGACAAATAAATTCGCGCCTGCGATGACCGCCAATAATTCGCCGATGCGAACATCCATCAATGCCGCAAGAGACTGCGAAGTCGCCGCCTGAACACTTTTTACCTGTGCGATTTGCTCCCCAGTCGGAGCGCCTGTCAGCACGATTTGAAATCCCCTCGCCATTAACTTTTCCGCAATCGCGGCGTAGCGTTCCGCCATCCAACGCTTCGTATAAAATTCGTTCGTCGGAGCCAGAACTGCGTAAGGTTGCGCAGGATTAATTCCCGCTGTTTGTAATTTTGCCTGCGCCGCAACTTGAAATTGTGGCGCAACAAAAAGCTGCGAAGCTTCCGGTTCCTCATTCGGCAATCCCAAATATTTGAACCATCCGAACTGTGATTCGACCGTATGCAAATTCGTTCTGCCAAGAATTTCTTCCGCCGCTGGAACGCGAAAATTATAAGCGTAGCCGTTGCGAAAATACGCTGCGCCGACACGATATTTTGCGCCACTCGCAAATGTTAATTGGGCGCTGGTCGGACCACCATGCAAGTTAATCACGGCGGAAAATTTCCTGCGCCGAATTTCCTGAATAATGTTCAACCGCGCACGCAACGAACTGCGTTTTTCCTTTGCATTTCGCGTCAGCGGTATTGCTTCCAGATCAGGATCGCCTTCATAAAGATCAGTATAAATCGCTTCGACTAAAGTCGTGATTTGTAAATCAGGGCGAGCGTGTTTGAGCGCACGGAGGTTCGCCGTATCAAGCACAGCTTCACCCAGATTCCGCAGGCGAATAAATAACACGCCGGAGCCTTCCGGCAGTTGATGGAATAAAGGAACAGTCACAAATCAGGCAGGAGTATTTTCAATTTTCGCTTCGTCTACCATCAGAACAGGAATGCCATCACGAATCGGATAGACGCGATGACAGGCAGTGCATTTCAATCCACTGTCATCGGCTTTTAATTCAACTTTAGCGCGACAAGCGGGACAAACAATAATATTCAGCAATTCGGGTTTGATGCTCATTGGTTATTTCCTCAAAGAATTTCGTGTAAGGATGATTCTAAATCAGACTGAACAAAATTGGTATCAAGCGTTGAGAGTTCACGCTTTAGCGTGTGGACGCCAGCGAAGCGCGGCGTTAGCACGCTAAAGCATGAACTCTCAACTCAACCACGCAAGCTCGGCAACCCAACGCCGGAAGCATCAAATCCGCCATCCACCGCTAAGATTTGCCCATTGATAAAGCTGGCGGCATCGCTGCACAAAAATGTTACGGCATTCGCAATTTCGTCTACCGTGCCGTACCGCGCCAACGGAATCGCGTCGTGATAACTGGTGCGAATATCCGCCGAATGCACCTGAAGCGCCATCGCCGTTTCGACGGGGCCGGGAGCTACCGCATTGACCCGAATTCCCGCATTGCCATATTCGACCGCTTGTTGTTTGGTCAGGTGCATCAAAGCCGCTTTGCTAGTGCCGTAGGCAATCCGCAACGTACTGGCACGCAAACCGGAAATCGAAGCGATATTCACGACGCTCCCGCCACCATTTTTCAGCATCATCGGTACACAAGCCTGCGTACACAGAAACGGTCCATTCAAATTCGTCGCCATCACCCGCGCCCAATCTTCAAATGTAGTCTCCAACGCAGGCTTGAACACCGCTACGCCTGCATTGTTGACGAGTGAATCAATGCGTCCAAAATGCGCCGCAACTTTTTCGATGGAAGATTGCACTTGCTCCGCGTTTGACACATCACATTGAACCGCAAAAATCGGTTGCCCTTGCAACTCCGCAGCCGTATCCGCCAACGTTTCCGCATCAATATCAATCAACGCTACGCCATAACCATCGGCTAAAAACTTGTTGGTGATGGCAAGACCGATACCTTGTGCGGCTCCGGTGACGATGGCGACTTTTTTCGCAGTGTTCATCTTGTATTTAAGGGGTTACCAACCGCTGAAAGCCTTCCTGCTCGAAATGCTTGTCGGTGGTCAGTACTTGGTTTATGCCGCGCTCGCGCATCAGCACGAAGTTGACAGCGTCGCAAAGTGAATAGGTTTCATCCTATCGTGCTTGCACCAACGCAAAAGCTGCGCGATGCAACGCCTCGACAACCCAAACGATTGCTAGAGCGGGACTCTCAAGCAATACAGCAGCGATGACAAGATAAGCCGCGTGATTCATGCGGCGGGCATTGCACAAGGGCAAGAACTCGACCAAAATATAGCTGTGCGTTAACAACTTGTCTGCCTCATCAAACAAATCCACCGCACACTCAGCTTGTCTCTACCGCTTTTTCGCGGAAAGCTGCGATTTGCTGCCTCACTGAAAATTACTGAGCATGACGACATCCGAAATATTGTTGGCACGCGCAAAGGCAAGGTATTTGCCATCGCGCGACCAGGCATAATAGTGAACGAAACCGGTTTTGAAGTCGGTCAACGGTCTGGGCGGCCTGCCATCTATTGGCTGAAGCCAGAGGTTTGACACGCCGTCACGTGTCGCCAGATAGCTCAAGGCATGCCCGTCCGGCGTCCAGCGCGGCAACGGTCGCCGATCAGTGGGGGGCATGCGCTCAAAAATCCTGATCGGCTCTTTGCCTTCGGCAGAGGCAATCCCAATCTTCTTCGTTGCTTGATCGCGATAGGCAATCAGCTTTCCATCAGATGAAAAGTCCAAAATAAACGAGCATGGGCCGGTTAGATGAATAGACTCACCGCCGTCAACCGACACCTGCCACACTGCCTCATGCGCGCGGTAATAAACCCATTGACTGTCCGGTGAGAAGATCGGAACAAGCCCCTCGCTCGCCAGTTGTTTCGGATTGTTCCCATCAATATTAGCCCGCCAGATTCCTCCACGCTTGGAGACGAAAGCGATGTAGCGACCATCAGGGGAGGCGGCCAAACCCAAACTGTCCGACCCCAAATCAACCGTCAACTGTTGCTGATGACTGCCGTCCGCATCCACTCTCCAAATTTCCGGCTGACCACTCGCCTGGGATGAATAGATGATTTTTCCAGTGGGCGTCCAAGCCAGGCCGCTCAACCCCTCAAACACCGAGGCAGAGGTGATCTGATGAGTGCGCTGAGCATCCCCCTGCGGCATTACCCAGAGATTGTAAGTCAAACTCATCTGCGTCATGACGAGCGTAGCGCCGTCTCTGGTCAGGCTCAAGCTCGCGTAATCATGCAAGTCTGTCGTTATGCGTCGCACCTCGCCGTTTGGATAAGTCAGTTGCCAGAGTTGAGTGGGGCTGCCCTGCTTATCTGCCGCAAGCATGATCAGGCCGCTGCCGTCTGGCAACCACGCGACCTGCTGAATATTGCCCCAATTCCGCGTCACTGTTTTTTGTGCGCCGCTTTCTACCGCGACTTCCACAACCTCCCACTCTGCGCCTTTGCTCCACCCAAAACAAGCGATTATCTTTCCGTCAGGCGACCAGGCGGCTGACTCAAAGAAATCAGGTTTCTCGCGCGTGGTGAGTTTCCGCTCTCCGCTGCCATCCAGATTGGCTACGATCAAATCTCTTTCATCGCGCACGAAGGTGACGCGCTGGCTATCAGGCGAAAGCGAGAACAAGTTGTCTATATTGTTGACCAATTTGCGGGTCACGCCGCCGAGCGGGGCGGGGATTTGATAGAGCGTCAGTTCGCGCTCATCGGCTTCATTCCCCGCATAGTAAAGATAGTTGCCATCGGGCGAGAAAGTCAGCCCCTGATACGAAGTTTTGGCTAGTGGGATGACCTCTGCATTGCTGCCCGTCGCCAGTTGTCTGATCCAGAGGCTCGACCCGCCCGCCCCAGGCGTGTGATAGGCCACGTATTTGCCGTCGGGTGAAATCGCCGGGCCGTAGGCCTTGCCAGTAGTCGTGAGTTGCGTAATCTTCAGCACCAGCGGCGCAAGTGTTTTCCGCCTGGACAACTTGTACAGGAAGGCAACTCCAACCACCGCCGCGATGAGGATTATCAGCGCGAGCAACGCACGCCGCCGATGCCGCTTGATCTCACTGAGGATGTATTCAGTGCTGGAAGTAGCACGCGCCAAGGCTGGGACTTCATCCTGCTTGCCGAGATTCTGCTCTTCTTCAATGACGTAGCTTGACCCAGATTCTGAATGCGCGGTTGGCTCTGGGCTCCCCTCTTCCAGCTCCTTTACCTCCGCCACAAAGCTGTAGCCTTGTCCGGGCGCAGTCACGATGTATCTATGCCCGTTCTCACCTTCTCTGAGCGCCTTTCTCAACACCGAAATGTTGCGCGCCAAGCCGACCTCTTCGACAAAGGCATCGGGCCAGACCGCCTGCATCAGTTCTTCTTTCTTGATCACTCGGCCACTGTTTTGAACTAAGCAGAGCAAGGTCGCAAAGGCTTTGGGCGTGAGCGACACCGGTTCACCAGCACGCAGCAAGAGTTGCTGCTGCGGGTCTAAGCGAAAAGAGTTGAAGGCGTAAAAGCGCTTAGGTTGCAGGCTCATAGGCGTTGTAAAGATTTGTCAAAAACTGTCAAGCCAATTGTAAAGACACCCCCACCCCGCTTGGAGTAATAACCGTAACGGAGCGAGCCAGCAGCTAGGAAAGGCGATTCAGCTTGGTCCAAAAAAGCCCGCGCTCACTCTAATCTAAATCTTGCACCCAGGCAAGATTTAGCAAAGACGTATTTTTACCGCAGGGAATGATACGATCTGGGATGTGGTTGATCGTTCTTCCCTTCATCGCTACGGCCTTCATGGCTTATCGGCCGGCATTTTTGGTCCAGCTTAACTAACACTCTGTGCTGTAACATGAACACAGCACTCATCCGAAGGAGAATGAAATGAAACAAAGCTTTTTACTAGTTGCTAGTCTAACGTTGCTGTTCAGCTTGCCCAGCGCTGCACCAGCACAAAACGCCAAAGCCAGTTCTTGTGGAACTGACGTTCCCTTGATTGTCACTTTTCGTGACTTCGTTGGGAACCCCAGTTCTGTTGGAGATAAGCTTTATGGTGACCGGAGCACTTACACAGATGGAGTCAACAAAGTGAGTGCCGTGTTTCAGGTGAGCAATTGCACTTTCGACTTTATTTTCAACCTGAATTTGACGCCCTACAAGATTTATCTCGATGCGCGCGAGGCAAACAAGATTGCTGACGGCGTGGTCAGTTCTCCGAACCAGATTCTCAACTCGCAGTTTTTCAACTTCGACCGCATTGCGCATGTCCCGCTTACCCCTACGACTTCGGTCGGTACTTATTACGACTTCAACTCGGACTTCGGCAGGTTCTGCAACAACGCGAATGCGGACAATCAGTACAACGTGCAATACGGCGGCTGTCAGCAAGACCAAACTACAGGACAGTGGTACGTGAGAAGGGCGCTCACGACCTCTTTCACCGACAGTGCGAGGGGCGATCACCCCTTCCGCTTCCAGAAGCCGCCCGACGGAACAAGCTTCACCTCCTCCGAGATCAACTCTCCCTACGAGACCGCCTACATCAAGGTCTACCATCCGAACAATGATACCTGGGTGCTAACCCCGGAGAATGCGCCGTATGGCGGGCCAGTGGCGACGCTGTTCAATTATATGAACAGACAATACCTGCGCTCCGGGCAATTTCTCGTTCCTTTCCAAATCACGTTGACCCGTAAGTAGGCAAAGTAAATTACCGAGGTTGAGTGGCTTCAGCAGTTGTACATTGAAGAAAGTGATAAAGTGGAGGTTGCCGCCAAATAGCTGTGACTTAACCGGCGCGCCCAGCAGTTCAACAACTGTTGGGCGCGCCGGATTGTGTGACTGAGCTAATGCGCATTTAGCGTCCTCAGTCTAAGCCTTTACATAAATCTCTGCGCCTGCCTGTTTGAATTGCTCGGACATTTCCTGCATTCCAGCTTCCACCGCCGATGCTTCGTCCAGTTCTTTTTGTGCGGCGTAATCGCGCACGTCCTGCGTGATCTTCATCGAACAGAAATGCGGGCCGCACATCGAACAGAAGTGCGCGGCTTTGGCTCCTTCTTGCGGGAGCGTTTCGTCGTGGAATTCGCGGGCGGTTTCGGGGTCGAGCGATAGATTAAATTGGTCTTCCCAGCGGAATTCAAAACGCGCTTTTGACACGGCGTTGTCGCGGAGTTGTGCGCCGGGATGACCTTTGGCTAAGTCGGCGGCGTGGGCTGCGATTTTGTAGGTGATGACTCCGTCTTTCACATCTTTTTTGGCGGGCAAACCAAGATGTTCTTTCGGCGTCACGTAACACAACATCGCGCAACCAAACCAGCCAATCATCGCTGCGCCAATGCCCGAAGTTAAATGATCGTAGCCGGGCGCGATGTCTGTTGTCAGCGGGCCGAGCGTGTAAAACGGCGCTTCGTCGCAGACCTCTAATTGTTTTTCCATGTTCTCTTTGATGAGGTGCATCGGCACGTGGCCGGGGCCTTCGATCATCACTTGCGTATCCATTTCCCACGCGATTTTTGTGAGTTCGCCGAGCGTCTCTAATTCGGCAAATTGCGCTTCGTCATTCGCGTCGGCGATTGAACCGGGACGCAATCCGTCACCCAAAGAAAAGCTGACATCATACTCACGCATGATTTCGCAAATTTCACGGAAGTGCGTGTACAGAAAACTTTCTTGGTGATGCGACAAACACCATTTCGCCATGATCGAACCGCCGCGACTGACGATGCCGGTCGTGCGTTTCGCCGTCATTGGAATGTAAGGCAAACGAACTCCGGCGTGGATGGTGAAATAATCTACGCCTTGTTCGGCTTGTTCGATGAGCGTGTCACGATAAATTTCCCACGTTAATTCTTCGGCTTTGCCGCCAACTTTTTCAAGGGCTTGATAAATCGGCACAGTGCCAATCGGCACAGGCGAATTGCGCAAAATCCATTCGCGCGTCGCGTGAATATTTTTGCCCGTAGACAAATCCATCACCGTGTCTGCGCCCCATTTCGTTGACCAGCGCATTTTTTCAACTTCCTCTTCAATTGAAGAAGCAACCGCGCTGTTGCCGATATTCGCATTAATTTTGACGAGGAAATTGCGACCAATAATCATCGGTTCAGATTCAGGATGATTAATATTGGCGGGGATGATCGCGCGTCCGCGTGCGACTTCATCACGGACAAATTCAGGTGTCACGAAGCTTGGAATACTTGCGCCAAACGAATCGCCTTTGTGTTGATGATTC
Organism: Blastocatellia bacterium; assembly: GCA_043775925.1. Classification (GTDB taxonomy): domain Bacteria; phylum Acidobacteriota; class Blastocatellia; order RBC074; family RBC074; genus JAFDVL01. The sequence goes on along the minus strand of JAYVRW010000425.1, from coordinate 1,811 downwards.
ATCAAATGACGCGCGTTGTTGCCCTGCGCTTCAAACGCTTTTTGGCGGCCAAGATTTTCGCGGATGGCGATGAACTCCATTTCGGGTGTGATAATGCCTTTACGCGCATAATGAATTTGCGTGACGTTGTGTCCGCCTTTGGCTTTCAGCGGCTGGCGTCGCAAACCTGGAAAATCTTCGAGCTTGCCTTTGTCTTTGTTGCGGGCGTAGCCTTCTGCGCCGACAGTCAAATATCCATTATCGCGTGGTTCAATTTTGCGACCTTCGTATTCCTCTACGTCACCGCGCCCGATGATCCAATCACTGCGCAAAGCCGGAAGCCCGTCGCGCACATCGCCCTTAAAAGTTGGATCGCCCCACGGACCGCTGACATCGTAGACGCGGATCGGTTCATTGACTTCCACAGCACCATTAATGCTTTTGGTTACATTTAACGAAATTTCACGAAACGGGACACGCACGCTGGCGGTTTTGCCTGCGACATAAGTGCGCTGGGAATTTGGTAATTGTTTTTCTGATGATTGATTACTCATACGTTTACCTTAAATAAAAAAAGCCTACTCCGCATAATATAGAAATCGGAACAGTCTTCTGGTTCCTTTCTCCCTTCGACGGCATTACCCGTACAGGTTCATAGGGTCTCTTCACAAAATTTCAAATTTGACGAAGACTCTCAGCCGCGCATACGGCTCCCCTGAAAAGATAAAAATCAATTTGCCAACCACAAAACAAAGTATTTCTGAAATCGCTCATTTTGCAAGTGACAATAAAAAAGCTTTCATTAATAACTCACGAAACCGCTTTAAATATTGCGGAGATAGCCTACCATACATTTCTCTTAAAATTTCTCGTGCATCAGCTTCCTGTTCTTTGGACGGTTTAGATTTTGCATCTCGCATATCACGGTACTTTAAAAGCCGACTTTGCTTTTCTTGATTAAGCGCATAAAAAGCGCGGTCTGAAAGGGCTTTATATTCCGATTTTTCACTTGGTGGTAGTTGAGAAACTCCGCTCTCTATCATCAAGTTGAGTTGATAAATAAAATCCCTACTTAAATCGTCTCGTTTTCCCATCTCTTGGATTACTAATTTGGCACCTTCATAGTCAAAGATTGGCATCTCCTCTGCTATCTCTTTCGCAAGCCTGCCTATTTGTTCTTCAGCAGATATAGTAATAGTTAGGCTACGCTCAAGTGATGGGATTGCACTTATCATTTGCCGAGATAGTGGCATTGGACAAACACTACTTAGCACAAAGTAATAATAACCCTCTCGGCAAACGCTAATTGCATTAAAAAAAACTGTGTCACCCTCTTGCCATTGAGCATTCATTCTTTTGCCTAATCGCCCTGCAAAACGAACGCCTTCTCTCTGCGTTTCTTTAAAGTTGGGATTCTTGATCAGGCGTCTTTTTATGACTCCGTCCAAATACTTATCAAGAGGATTTTCATCCAGACGAATCGCGCCGCCAGGGATATTTTCAATGAGCAGGAAAACAATTAAATCTGACTTTGGGTTTGAAAAGACAGCTTTGACTTGTCCGAGTAGTTTACTGTTACTTTTACTTACATCAATCCAACCGTTTGGGAGGGTAAACAATGCTCCACTTTTTTCATCCCTGAATATTTCTGCTTTGGCAAAAGTAACACTGGGTTTTGAGGCCGATTTTTTTGTCGTCTGTTGAGACCATGATAGTTCTGTATAGCAACTAACAATCACACAATACAAAAAAGCTTTGATGAGTCGAGGAAGGTATTGAGAACTAACCATATATTCCCTTAATTTTTACCGCGTCAGCCGATAAATCAACAC
>JAYVRW010000424.1:0-9585 GCA_043775925.1 Blastocatellia bacterium | reverse complement strand
CCACCACCGGAGATTTTGTCTCCAAGCCAACCTCTGTTGATAAATTTTACTTTCAGTTTCGGAAAACGAGTGACGACATAGCTCTCGACGAAATTGGTATACAATCGTTGTTCTGTAATGCTGTCTCCATAAAAAACGAGACGGTCTCCATATTTCAGGTAAAAATTCTTTTGTGCGTCTAGTGGGTGAACTAACAAAAATATAATAAATACAGCCCGGAAAAGCGCACTTTGCTTTTTCATCCATTACTCCTAATTGTTGCCGGATTAGTGAAGATACGAAGCTCAAATTGAGTTTTGTCATCATAACCAGAGAGGACGTGAATTGTCGAGAGATGTAGTGTTGAGCTGTGATATATTTGCGGCTGCCCCACTTTGCAAGTCAACTCAGGAGGCATTTCGTGGATAAAGAAGTCAAATCACTAGAACAGGCACTGGAACAAATCTGGGACATCGCCACCAATAAATTCGGGCTTGATCCGTATCCGACGCGGTTTGAAATTGTACCGTCCAGCGTGATGTACGAAATTGGATCGTATGCGCTTCCCGGTCGTTATTCGCATTGGAGCTTCGGCAAGGCGTATCACAAAATGAAGACGATGTATGATCTGGGCTTATCCAAGATTTACGAAGTCGTCATCAATTCCAATCCATCGTACGCCTTTTTGCTCGATACGAATTCCCTGCTCCAAAATAAACTCGTCATCGCGCACGTCCTCGGACATGTAGATTTTTTCAAACATAATGCCTGGTTCGGCCCGACGAATCGCCGGATGCTGGACGATGCCCAAACACACGCCACCCGCATCAGCGAATACGAATACAAATATGGGCGCAAAGTCGTTGAGGAATTTCTGGACTCGGTGCTTTCCATCGAAGAACACATTGATCCGAATTTTTTCATCAAGAAAAAAGTAGCGACGACAGAAGTAAAAAAAGTCGAAGAGCACAAAGACCAATACGATGATTTGCTCAGCCTGAAAGAACGCAGCGATGTCAATTCCGACCATCAGAAATCGCATCCTGAAATCTCAGATTTACCAGAAAAAGATTTGGTCTGGTACATCCTGCACCATTCGCCTTCGCTGCAACCGTGGCAACGCGACATTATGAGCATGATCCATGATGAGATGCTCTATTTCGTCCCGCAAATGCAGACGAAGATCATGAATGAAGGCTGGGCCAGCATTTTTCATGCGCGAATCATGCGCGAACTCGACCTCCCAACCGAAGAACATCTCGAATTCGCTGAGCTTCATTCCGGCGTCGTTTCTCCGCAGCGCGGACAGCTCAATCCTTATTATCTGGGCTACAAAATTTACGAAGATATTGAGCGTCGCTGGAACAATCCGACCAAAGAAGAAATTGAAAAATTAGGGCGACTCCCGAATCAGGGCATGGCAAAATTATTTGAAGTCCGCGAAGTTGATAATGACGTTTCTTTTCTGCGCAATTATTTAACTGAAGAATTAGTCGAAGAGCTTGATCTATACGTCGTCGAACTCGTTGACGAAGAAGATTGGACGATTACCGAAAAACGCTGGGAGCGTGTCCGCGACCAACTCGTAGCCAATATGACGAACTTTGGGTATCCTTACATCGAAGTCGCCGATGGCGATTACAACGGAAACCGCGAACTATATTTGCTCCATCGTCACGAAGGTTCAGATTTAGATGTGCGCTACGCCCGTAAGGTGTTGGAACACGTCTTCAAATTGTGGGGGCGCGATGTGCATCTTGAGACAAAAGTGGAAGATGAAGTGACCGTGCTGAGCTACGATGGTGAAGAACATAGCGAAGAATAAGCCCTAATAAATATGCCCATTCTCATTGCCGAAGACAATCTGGCACAACGAAATTACCTGCGAGAATTATTGGAACGGGAATTCAAAAACTACGCTCCGATTCTGACGGCGGAAGATGGTGAAGCGGTCATCAAACTTGCGCTCGAACATCGCCCGAAGCTTTGCATTCTCGATATTCAAATGCCGAATCTTTCCGGCGTCAAAGCTGCGAAAGCCATCTGGAAAAGCTTCCCCGAAGCGCGGGTCATTTTCTGGACGCAGTTCCCCCACGAAATTTATATCAATGAAATTCGCAAATTAGTCCGTAGCCTCGAACCCCATCCGGCTTACGGTTTTATTGATAAAAATAATCCTGAAAGCCGCCTGTTGCGCTTTATCGCTTCGGTGCTGGAAGACGGCGCGGACATGATTGATCCGAATTTTAAAGACGCTTTCACGCATCCGCTGCTGACCGATTTTGAAGCCGAAGCATTGTATTATCTCGCGCTCGGTTTATCGAATTGGGCAATTGCGCGCAAATGCCAACTGAGCCTGCGCGGAGTCGAAAGCCGCCTGACCACATTGTACGAAAAATTAATGCCCGTCAGCGCGGTAGGGACGAACAGTGAAGCCTACGATAAATTAGCCTTCAACATTCGCACGAGCGCCTATTTTGAAGCACTGCGACGTGGATTAATTAATCGGGATGAACTGGATAAAGCCAGCGCGTCGTTGGCTATGTGGTTAGAAAAAGATCGTCAAAAATTTGCAACTGAGAAATAAGTGCCCTTCTCTTCATTCTCAAAACTCCTTGTTTTCCTGCTCGCGGCAGCATTGCTCTCTTCCGCAGTTTTTTCTTTTCGGGACCCTATACCAAAAAATATTATCGAAATTAGCGAGCAGCAAGCTGAGAAGATCCAAACGGATTCTTCCCTGAATTTGCATCGCTGGGGAGCCGTCACGCTCTTTCATGGCTTGCCCTCGGATCGCGTCAATGCCATCACTGAAGATACGAACGGAGCGTTGTGGTTCGGGACGGATAACGGTCTGGTTCGCTACGATGGACGCAGGCTTGAACCAGTTGGAAATACCGGAGACAGTCCTGGAGAACTACCTTCACAAAGAATCCGCTCACTCTTCAGAGACTCATCGGGAGCCTTATGGATAGGCACTGATCTTGGTGTCGTTCGCTTTATTGCGAATCATTTTTTACCTGTCAAAGAGTCTGCGAATTTGGCTGTCAATGCCATTGCAGAATCGCCGGAAAACGAAATAGCGCTGGTGACGGAGCAGGGGAAATTGATCCTGCTTCGTCCGCTTGAGGCTTCGGTGAAGCGACAAGGTGACAAATTTTCCGGCGAACTCAACGCGACCATTATTGACAGTCAATCGCAGAAAATGCTGAGCATTGACAATGAACCTGTCGCCTTAAAATCTATCGCTTATTTTAATCATGATTGGTGGATCGGATCGCATCGGCGCGGAGGATTGATCTATACAAAAAATCAAATCATCGAAGCTGCAGCACCTCCGGTTCGCCCGTATTTCGTGAATGCCCTCATCGCGCAGAACAATAAAATCTGGTGCGGCGCACAAGGTTCCAACGGCTTATGGATACACGATGAAACTGCTTCCGGCTTACAAAATATTGGCGGCGCGGCATCTGTCAATTCCTTGTTCGGAACCGAAAAAGATTTATGGATTGGCACAGAATCAAGCGGCGCATTCCTGTGGAAAGACGGGAGCGAAATTGAGCACCTCACGTTTGAAAATACCAAAAGCGGATTGCGCTCAAATCACATACTTTCGATTTTTCGTGACCACGAAGGCGTCGTCTGGTTCGGCACAGATCGCGGAGTCAGCCGCTATGACCGTGAAAGCTTTCGAGCGACAACGCTGAGTAATGACGGGCAAAGTAATTTCGTCAGGTCATTGTTGACGACTAAAAATGGCACGACTTACGCCGGAACTAATCGCGGACTTTTCAAATTAAATCCCGGTCTGGAACTTGGCGGATGGGAACGAATTGAAGCCTTCGGAAACAAAGCGATTTATACGTTGCTTGAATCTACGGACGGAAAAGTTTTCATCGGGACGGAAAGTGGAGTATTTCAAAAAAGTGAAAAAGAAGATTTTATTTTACTAGAATCTCAATTCGAAAACAGCCGACGTGAAGTTCTCAGCGTTCGCGCCTTACGTGAAGCGAACGGTAATGTTTATGCGCTCGCGCACGAACGAGGAATTTTTAAAATAGAAAATAATTCCCTGCTGCCATTTGCGAATGACAAAGCCGCAAGTTCGGCGCAGACGTTTCTGATTTCACCCGAAGGAAAGCCAATATTCTTCGACCAGGCTGAAGCTTTATTACAAGTTGGCGACAAAATTTTCGTCGAAAAAAATAATGCTCTCGTCAGTATTCAAAACGGAAAGCCGACAGAAAGCCTCAAACAAGTTGAAGTCAAATCTTTGAACCTCATCACCGACAACGAAGGCAAAAATCCGATCATTTATTGTGGGACGCACAACAAAGGACTCTACAAAATTAATCCCAACGATGGAGCATTTTCGCGCTTCGACACGGAGCAGGGTTTCCCCTCGCAGCAGGTCTATTGCACGACTGGCAATCCCGATGGAACCGTTTGGATTGGGACCAATCGAGGACTGGTCAAGCATCACCCGAACTTTACTGCGCCAATTATTGAACCACGCCGCCTCGTCGCTGACCTAGTGTATTCAGGTGATTATCTCTCCAACGAATTGCGCTTTCCTTATCATCAAAAAAATTATTTGCTGGAACTTACCGGGCTGGGCAGCAAAACTTTTCCTTCGCAATTTCAATACGAATACACGCTCAGCAAAGAAAAATCAGGCGAACCAAAAATTAAAATTTCTTCCGATCCGATTTTTGAATTGAAGGACGCAACGCCCGGAAATTATTCGATCACCGCCCGCGCCATCAGCCGCGATTTGATTTATTCCAAGCCGTACACGTTGAAGATTTGGATTTCCCCTGAAGGTACTTCAACGACAACAATCCTACTGACAGCCCTGTTAATACTGGCTCTCGCCGCTGGCAGCTACGCTTTTTTCCAGCAACGGCGAACACAGCGAACGAATGAAAAACTCGAAGTTACGAATAATGAATTGCGCGAAACAAGGATTCGATTGGCGACTACTACCGAAGCCGAGCGGAGCCGCATTGCGCGAGATTTACACGATCAAACACTCGGAGATTTACGTCATCTCTTAGTTATGACGGATCAGCTCACACCACAGAAAGCATCGAACGGAAATCCGTCTCCGGCCCAAATTCGCCAAAAAATCGAAGAAATTTCCAATGAAGTCCGGCACATCTGCGAAGACCTCAGCCCATCAGTACTGGAAAATATCGGCTTTATTCCTTCGCTGGAATGGGCATTGAGCGATGCTGTCATGCACCTTCCGACGGAAGAAAAATTTGTTTACGATTTTAACTGCAATGACGATTTAGAAGATTGTCTGAATCTTTCCGATACTGAGAAAATCCAGCTTTACCGCATCGTGCAGGAAGCCATTAACAACATCTGTAAACATGCGCACGCCAAAAAAGTTTCGCTTCACATTTCAGCCAATAACGAAGCGGATTTAAAAATCGAACTGATTGATGATGGCGCAGGCTTTGATCAATCAGAAGAAAATCCAACTGGTCATGGAATGGCAAATATTCGTTCGAGAGCCAATCTGATCGGCGCAACCGTGGCATGGAATCCCACAGATTCAGGTTGCGAATTTCAAGTTATCAAACCTCACGCCATTCAAATGTAAGGTATCCAGCTAAACTTCAAAAATGAAATAGTTTAGCCTTTGCGAAGCGCAAAGGCTGTCGCAACCATGGCTGGATTGCGCTACCTTTAGTCGCGCTACAGTTTTTCAAACCTCCAACAATCTTCTTTCAATGATGTCACGAGCTGGAAGCGCGACTCTAATCATTCTTTCCCTCAAGCAGCCAATAAATTCAATTTCTTTCTGGGGAGGGATTCGCTATGTCGCTTCGTCTTACTTTTCGTACTTTATTTTTCATCGTAGTTGCAGGACTCGTTTTTACCGTTACGGGCTTCGCGCAGTCGGTCGCCGCTACGGTAGAAAAAACGGATGGCGACACTCCCGTCATTAAAACTCATACGCAGATCGTGACGTTGGCCGCCTCGGTAATTGATAAATCGAATCATCCGATTCCCGGATTAAGCCGTGACAATTTTGAAATCTACGAAGACAAAATCAAACAAAACATTGAGTATTTTGCCGAAACTGATATTCCAGTCAGTGTCGGAATTGTCTTCGATTTATCTTCAAGCATGGGACCAAAGCTAGATCGGGCGAAAGATGCGCTCAAAGCATTTGTGAGCAGTTCGCATCCTGATGATGATTTTTCACTCATCACCTTTGATGAAAAAGCCAAGCTTGTTTCGGAATTTACCGACGGAGAAAGTGCGCTCAAGAAATTGACTTCAGTGAATACCAAAGGTGGAACTGCGCTTTATGATGCAGTTTTTCTGGGACTGGAAAATCTCAAACAGGCACGACATAAAAAACGTGTCCTGATTGTGATTTCTGACGGTCAGGATAATTGTTCGCGCTATTCATTGCGTGAAATCAGCCAGTTTGTCAAAGAATCTGAGACGATCATTTACGGCTTGAGTATTTCTGAGATGATGGGTAGCAACTGCGGAGCGACCTGCCAAATGTACGCTCGTCGTGCGATGGAAGAGATGGCGGGATTCACCGGAGGCAAGTCTTTCTTTCCAAATTCAATGAATGATTTAGAGCAAGCGACTTCACAGATTGCCTTGGAATTACGCCGCCAATACAGCATTGGCTACGCTCCGAACCGCACGGATCGCAACGGCAAATGGAGAAAAATTCAGGTGCGAGTCAAAGGCGAAAAAGGTTCAGAGGCTGCTTCTCCAAGTTTAGTCATTCGCGCCAAAGAAGGGTATTACGCTCAGCCGTAGGGCAAATTTTGTAATTTGCTACTTTTCTTACCCTCGAAATCTCAATTAATCAGACCCGCAAACTGGAAAGTTTGCGCTACTTCGTGCTATCCTTCGTCCCTTACTTCATCAAGTCCAATAGCAAATATTTGCAGGTCAACTGCATTATCTTTCGAGGTTAAAAAGTAAGTTGAAGCTATCGTTTTTCACTTTCACCGTTCTTCTTTTTACGCTTTTTTTCTCTTTTCAATTATTGGCGCAAGTGCCGCCGCCTGAAGCTCCTTTACTCTTCCTGACGCTCAGTAATGGTGATCAGATTTCCGGGAAATTTGTTTCCACCGATCAGGGCAATTTATTGATCGAAAACAAATACGCCGGAAAGTTCCCAATTCCGGTCGCGGAGATCAAAAGCTGGAAAACGGAAGATGTGGCAGTCCGCGAAACATTAACTAAATTTTTCGCGCTAACTCCAATTGAAAAAGCTACAGTAGCAACTCTGGTTGCTGTCCCTGAAAAAACTGCCACGGCAAAAAAAGAAGCTGTCACAACCGTCGCGGCGCTGGCTGTTAAAGCCGCCAAACCTGCAACCAAGCCAGAAAGCTGGAAGCGGCAAGTCAATCTGGCCTATAAGATGACACGCGGAAATATCAAATCCAGTGACCTTAACGCAGTTTTTCAGGTGAGTCGAAAAAAAGGTACGCGCCGGATCGCCATGAACACTTTTCTTCGCCAGGGCGTGAACAACGGGCGACAATCCGCCAATTTATTTACTTCGACCTTTCGATACGAGCGAACGCTGTTTCGCCTTCCCGTTTTCAACGAAGCGCAGTTTGAAATTGATAAATTGAAAAAACTGAATTACCGCTTTAGTGAAAATGCCGGACTGAGCTGGCCCGTTTTAAAAGGTGATACCCGGCAACTATCATTTGATTTCGGAACTGGAATTACCAAAGAATCCTACGAAAACGGTCTCGAAAAATTGAATGCAACAAGTCTCTTACGACTGTCAGCCAGCCAGAAACTTGCCACTAAAACAGTCCTGCAACAACAAGCGACTTTCTTTTCAGATTTAACTGATCCGGGAGCCTATCGCTTTCAGACAGAAGCTTCGTTCACGACTCCGATTACCAAGCATGTCGCGTTGAGATTGTCCGGGATTAACCGCTACGATGCGCACCCACAAGGTCAGGTGAAGCCCAACGATTTCACTTTGTTGACCGGATTTACTTTCGATTTTTAACGTCCCGCGATTGGCTCAATCGCACCTAAAATATGCCCAAGCGAACAGACATTCACAAAATTCTTATCATCGGTTCCGGCCCTATCGTCATTGGTCAGGCTTGCGAATTCGACTACTCCGGCACACAAGCGTGCAAGGCGCTCAAACAGGAAGGCTTTGAAGTCGTTCTTGTTAATTCCAATCCGGCGACAATCATGACCGATCCTGAACTCGCGGATCGGACGTACGTCGAACCACTCACGGTCGAAGCATTGACTGCGATTATTGATCGTGAACGCCCTGATGCTTTGCTGCCAACGGTCGGTGGACAGACAGCTTTGAATTTAACTGTCAAACTCTGCGAAGCCGGAGTCCTTGAGAAATTCAACGTCGAATTAATCGGCGCAAAACTCGATGCCATCCAAGTCGCCGAAGATCGTCAGCTTTTCAAAAAAGCGATGGACGAAATCGGAATGCAGATGCCGAAAGCGCGCTTCTGTCACAACATGGAAGAAGCCATCGCCGCGACTGATGAAATTGAATTTCCGATCATCATTCGACCTTCGTTCACGATGGGTGGTACGGGTGGCGGCATCGCGTACAATTTGGAAGAATTTGAAGAGATTGCCGAACGTGGATTAACCGCTTCTCCCGTCAGTGAAATTCAGGTGGAAGAATCCATCATCGGTTGGAAAGAATACGAACTCGAAGTCATGCGCGATCTCGCCGACAATGTAGTTATTATCTGTTCCATCGAAAATTTTGATCCGATGGGCATTCACACCGGAGATTCAATCACCGTTGCACCCGCACAAACATTGACTGATCGTGAATATCAGATGATGCGTAATGCTGCATTGAAAATTATTCGCCGCATCGGAGTCGAAACCGGAGGATCAAATATTCAGTTCGCGCTGAATCCTCATAATGGACAATTGCGAGTGATTGAAATGAATCCGCGTGTGTCGCGTTCTTCGGCGCTCGCTTCAAAAGCGACCGGATTTCCCATTGCAAAAATTGCCGCGAAATTAGCAGTTGGTTATACGCTGGATGAAATTCCGAATGACATCACACAAAAAACTCCTGCTTCTTTTGAGCCGACGATTGATTATGTCGTCGTCAAAATCCCGAAATGGGCGTTTGAGAAATTCCCTGGCGCTGATCCAACGCTCGGCACACAAATGAAGTCCGTCGGCGAAGCGATGGCGATTGGGCGTACTTTCAAAGAAGCATTTATGAAAGGAATGCGCTCGCTGGAAGTTCGCAAACAGCCTGATGCTCGCAGCGCCGACGATGAATCATTACGCCGCAAATTAATCACGCCAAACGCCGAGCGCGTCTATTATTTGTACGCTGCGCTTGAACGCGATTGGACAGTAGACGAATTGCACGACTTAACGAAAATTGATATTTGGTTCCTAACGCAGCTTCAGCAAATCGTCGAATTACAAAGAGAAATCGCAGCGGAAGATATGGCGTCCATCCCACGCGCCTTGCTTCGTCAAGCTAAGCGTTATGGATTTTCTGATGCGCGATTAGCGGATTTATTAGGCGGAACAGAAAACGAACTTCGCGCCAAACGAAAAGAATTAAAAGTCGTTCCGGTTTACAAA
>JAYVRW010000423.1:0-9648 GCA_043775925.1 Blastocatellia bacterium | reverse complement strand
TGCGCTCGGAGTCCACCAACCATTAGCCGTGAACTGAAAGGAAGCCTTAGCAGAAGCTGAGCAGGCGTGTAGCTTGCTGAGACATCCTATGACACTTTGTCTGTTGGGTTTTGTCAAAGCTAAAATGGGAAGGCGTCAGGAAGTACGGGCTACCCTGCGGAACTTGAAAGAGATGGGGAAGCGCAAATTCTTGTCGCCTTATTATCTGGCTGAAATTTATTTAGGGTTAGGAGATTATGACCGTGCGTTACCTTGTTTAGAATCCGCCTTCGATATGCGCAGGCCACAACTGTTTCGGCTGAAGCTGGAACCACTGTTCCGCAATATCAGCACGGATGCTCGCCTGACACCGCTGATCCGACGGATTAAACTCACCTGAACGACCTCCTGCCTGAATAAAAAAGCTGCGAAGAGGAAGCGACTCCTCGCGGCAAAAATACTTTCTACGCAGATTCGAGAGGCTTCTGATATTGGTTAGGCATAACCGTAATCCGTCCCAGCCAGTAATTTGACGAAGCCAAATCCAGCTTTCCATCGCCATTAAATCTCCGATTGCCACCGCTGATAAATCAATGTCGGAGGGCAAATTACGAAAATTGCTGGATATATTGGCGGCGTGAAGCAATGCAAACAACGTCACTCTTACGATTCGGTTGGACGGTTAAGTGTTGCCGGAGAATGAAGATAGCTGCTGCCTTTGTTAGGATTTCGTTCTCCATTTTCAGTTCCAGAATTCGTTTCCTCATGCGGATTTTATCCTGATCGTCTTCACTGCTTCTTTTTTATACTCTTGATCGTATTTTTTCATCCAATCATTCTACCAAGAGATCCCTGTCCTGTTTATTTAGATCACATCATCTCACCCATGTCGCAGGCTGAAAATCTCTAAAAAATCACATCAAAATCCAATCGAAATCTTCGCTTATTCTCTCCAAAAAATAATCCATACTGCGGGTCAGCAATATTGTTATGCACTGATGGCGGATTGAAATGATTGGTGAGATTGAACCCACTAACTGAGAAGCGGACGGAGTATTTATCGTTCAATTTGAAGTCGCGGCGCACGCGGCTATCGAAGGCTAAGAAGCTCGGATAACGCAAATTATCAGCGTTTGGTTTGCCGACGTACTTTTGTGCAGCGTCTACTACATAATAGGGCGAACCGCTGCGGATTTCGAGCAAGGGCGACCAGAACAATTTCGCGGGAAGCTTGACGAAGCCCCACGCCAGAAAGCGGTTTGGTGTGTCCGCTGGCAAATTTGAAAATTGATTCGAGCGAATAATTGGATAGGGAAAGCTTCCCAGATAATTATTGAATTCGTTCAAATCTCCGTGTGAACGGCTCCGTACATAAGACAAAAATAAATACTGATCTTCTTTCCACTTTACCTGCGAGCTTAGTTCAAATTGATCGTAGCGAGACCTGCCACCACCGCCTAAAACCAGCGCGTCACGCCCCTCGACTATTTTTGGATTCACCACTAATAAGCCTTGTGAATTACTCTTCTGGTAATTCGCCCGCACCCGAAAATTCTGTGTGATGGGATGCTCAATTTCGACGTTCAGCGTCTCGGTGTAAGGCGCAAAATTGCCTACGACTTTCGCGCTACGGATAAATGGATTCTTCGACGCTTCAGCCTGATCGGTGATGTTATAAAAGCGGCGTGGGCCGTCAATAATCTGACCGTTCAGATCGTAGCTGGTGATGACCTGATGCGGATAATGTCTGAATGAATACGCGCTCAGCGGAACGCGGTCATAGAATAATCCATATCCGGCACGAATCGCTGTTTTTTGATTACCGAAAGGAGTCCAGGCGAATCCGGCGCGAGGCGCATACCGCGTAGTTTCAGTGATGCCCTGACGCTCCGCCCGCAATCCAAAATCAAAAGAAAAGTTTTGCGCGATGACCCAGTGATCCTGACCAAAGAAGGCCAGTTCCAGGTCTTTTCGATTGTAAGGACTGCCGTGAACAAATTCGATGTGCTGCGTCAGGTGATTATTCCCGTCATAAATATTGACGGGACGGGCGGCAAATTCTCCGCGATTCATCGTTCGTGTGATGTCGCTGCCAAGTTTGAGGTTGTGAACTCCGGCGGCTTTCAGCGGATGAAGTGTCAGCACTTCCTGAAAATCCAGACGCGAAGATTTTCGTTTTTGTGTACTGAAATAATTGCCTGTATTACCCGTCGGCGTCACATTCATCTCGTCGCTGCCTTGTCCCCAGACGCCATGACTAACCGTTTTGTAGGCGACAGTGCTTTCCAGCAAATTCGTGCCGAGCGTCCACCGATCAATGACTGTTCCGGTGTAATCACGAGCGCGAAAATTCGGAGTGACAGATTGCTGATTGAAAAAGTCGAGATTGAAATATCTTGATTGACGCGGCGCAATATGCACCGTGCCTGTCAAAGCATGATTCGGAATGGCGATGTAATCCAACTGCGTGAAGGAATTGACAGATTCGTTAACTGTTTCATTGTTCGGAAAAGACAACGCCAGCACACGGTTTTTCTTGATGGCGTATTCAATGCCTTGTGACAAATACAATTTATTTTTAATGAGCGGGCCATTGAAAACTATCCGAGGCGTAGCATCTTTCAAGCCGCGTAAATGTCCTCTCAGAAAACGAAATTCCGGGAGAGGATCGTTGAAATCAAAATTCCATTTATCTCCGCCGCGTCTGGTTTCAACTGCGACTACGCCAGCAGTGAAGCGACCGTACTGCGTCAGAAATGGCGACCTGTAAACGTTCAGTGTTTCGACACTATCAACTGGAATCGTTAGACCAAATTGACCTGTCGCCGGGTCAGTGACATCCATTGCATTGACGAGTAAGGCACTTCGATTTTCACTGCCTCCACCGATACGAAGTTCGCCCTGATCGCTGCGGACAATGCCTGGAACCAGCGGCAGCGCCTCCGCCACCGTAGTTGGTTTGAGAGCTGTATTTTTCGCCTGTGTCCGGCTAATGTCGGTTGAAGTACTCGCGCCCTGCTCAATTGGATTCACCGGAGCCGTCGTCGCCGTGATGTTCACCGAATCAGTAATATTCGCCTTCGGAACCATCACTAATTCAAAGGCTAACGGCGTTCCGATTTGGAAGGTAACATCATTTTTGAGGCGTGATTCCAGACCTTCTTTGCTGGCGCTCAATTCGTAGGTTCCTGCCATCGTAGCCATCAAATTGGCTTCACCTGCTTCATTCGTAACTGCCGAGGAAATTAATTTTCCATCTTTTTTTAACTCAATTTTGACAGCCATAATTGGCTTGCCTGTTTCATCAATGGCATTGACCTTGATCGAAGCTGGCTGCGCCAAAGCTGCCAGCGAAAATAAAGCTGAAAAAATAAGGCTAATAATTATCCGTTGGTACTGCATCTAAACAAAATCTCCTGCTATCCGGGGGCAGTCCACATGACTGTACTATATTAATATATCTTAATTAACGTGGTAAATCTCTTACAGTCACGTTATTTTGCTTCTTCATCGTCTTTTCAAGGCTCGCAGTAAGAAGCGATTTTACCTCAATTCGTTGCCCATTATGATTACGACACTAATTCTCAACAAAACAAACAAGTCCTTCAAAAAGATCAGCGACCCGAACAAAATCGCGGAACTAAAAACAAGTACGGAGCATGTCCTCTGGGTGGATGTTACGAATCCTAACGCGGAAGAGTTCCATTGCTTGGAAAAGCAGTTTGGATTTCATCCTCTCGCCATCGAAGATTGCCGCAATTCGCATCAACGTCCGAAGATTGAGGATTATCATGGCTACTATTTTCTGGTGCTATACGATGCGCAACTCAGCGCCGAAGACAATCTTGAATTACAGGAAATTAATATTTTTATGGGCACAAATTATGTTGTTACTGTCCACCAGGAAACCTATTCCGCGCTCAGCCAGGTTGAAACGCAATGGCGCAATTGGGCGGATTTGGCTGAACAGGGCGCCGGCTTGCTGGCGTACTTAATTTTAGATGTTGTGGCAGACCGTTATTTTCCGGTGCTGGATGCCATTTCAGATCGCATTGATGAAATGGAAGATTCGTTATTCAAGGCGACTGACACCGCTGAGATCGAAGAAATTTTTCAGATCAAAAAGCAGTTGTTAAAGATGCGACGTTCAGTTAGCCCGCTGCGTGATGTTTTGAATACTTTACTGCGCCGTGAGCAGCCGATTTTCGCCCGCGAAATTCAATACTATTTTCAGGATGTCTACGATCATCTGATCCGCGTCGCCGATATGATTGACAATACGCGCGACCTGCTGAGTTCCACCGTAGATATTTATTTATCCATCCAAAGCAATCGCATGAATATGGTGATGAAACGGATGACGGCAGTGTCTACGATTCTGATGACAATGGCGATTATTCCCGGTATTTACGGGATGAATTTCAAGATTATCCCTGAACTTGAATGGGTTCACGGTTATTTTTGGGCATTGGGATTGATGCTGATGCTGGGAACTGCCCTGGTAATTTTCTTCCGACGGATTAAGTGGTTGTAGCGCAAACTTTCCAGTTTGCGTTTTGCGCTATAAATTATTTAACGGAAAACCTTGCGGATTACGCAACCTGATTTCTTCCAATTCACTCGCTCAGTACACAGCGCAAACTTAAAGTTTACGTTACAGTAATGTCGAGTCACCGCCCTCCATACGCTGGTCAAATTCCGCCGCCTCCGCTACAATCTTCAATTCATTTCTTTCGTGAAAATTTGGTCACTTAACAGGAGAAAGTTACATGTCCTCTGGCAGATTAGCGATTGTAGTTGGCGGCGGCCCCGCACCAGGAATTAATGCGGTGATTTCATCCGCTGCGATTGAAGCAATTAATGAGGGGTTTGAAGTCTTCGGGGTTCAGGATGGCTTCAAATGGTTGCTTCGGGAAGACTCTTCAAAAATTCGTCCGATTGCGATTGAAGATGTTTCGCGCATTCATTTGAAAGGCGGCTCTGTGCTTGGAACTGCCCGCGATAATCCCACCAAAAGTGAGCAGGGAATTAAATCCGTCATTAGCACATTGCGTTCGGTTGGCATTACGCATCTGGTGACAATTGGTGGAGACGATACGGCGTTGTCGTCCAGTTACGTGGCTGAAAAATCTAACGGCGCCATTAAAACGGTTCACGTTCCGAAAACAATTGATAACGATTTGCCGTTGCCGAATCACATCCCTACGTTTGGATTTCAAACGGCGCGTCACGTTGGGGTCGAATTAGTACGCAATCTGATGGAAGATGCGCGCTCAACCAAACGCTGGTACGTCGTCGTAGCGATGGGCAGACAAGCGGGACATTTGGCGCTGGGAATTGGCAAAGCCTCCGGCGCGACGGTGACGTTGATTCGTGAAGAATTTGAGCAGGAAACCGTGCCGTTCGCGCACATCTGCGACATCGTGGAAGGCGCAGTGATTAAGCGTCGCGCAATGGGCAAAAACTATGGCGTTGCAATTCTGGCGGAAGGCGTGATTGAAAAGCTTAATCCAAATGAGCTGGCTGATCTGGAAGATGTGGAGCGTGACGAACACGGTCATATCCGCTTCGCTGAAGTTGATCTGGCACGAAAAGTGAAAGTTGAAGTGCAGAGTCGTCTGGCACAGCGCGGCATCAAGACTACGTTGACGAATAAAAATATTGGGTATGAACTGCGTTGCTGCGATCCGATTCCGTTTGATATGGCATACTGCCGCGATCTGGGCTACAGCGCGATTAAATTTTTAGTCGGCGGCGGCAGTGGCGCAATGGCGACGGTACAGGGCGGCAAATTAACGCCGATGTACTTCAAAGATTTGCGCGATCCCGTCAGCAATAAGACGAAAGTGCGCAACGTTGATATTCGGAGCGAAAGTTATCGCGTGGCGCGGGAGTACATGCTCCGGCTGGAAAGCAAAGACTTTGAATATTCGGTGTGGGTTGAAAAACTCGCCGAGGCGGCAAAATTATCAGTCGGTGAATTCCGTAGCAAATTTGAATATTTGCGCGACCACACCGTTTCAGGAGCGTAAGAATAGTTCGCGGTTCGCAGTTTTTAGTTCGCAGATTCGCTACAGACTGGGAATGATTTACTGTGAACTTTTTCTTACTGCGAACTGCGAACTTTCTACTGTGAACTAATTCTATGGCAACAAAAAAACTTGGCATTGTAGTGGGTGGAGGGCCTGCTCCCGGAACAAATGGCGTGATTGCGGCAGTCACTATCGAAGCGATAAATGCAGGTGTGACGCCGATTGGTTTTCACGATGGTTTTGAATGGCTGGCGCAACGCTACACCGATGAACAGCACGAACTGACCATCAATGAAGTCTCACGCATCAACCTTGATGGCGGCGTTATTCTGGGAACTTCGCGCCGCGATATTACTCGTGATCCTGAAGGGCTTGAGAATACCGTTGCTGCGCTCAAGAAACTCGGCATTGAATCTTTAGTCGTGATTGGTGGCGATGACTCCATGCGCAGTGCGTCGGCAATCACTGATGCGACGGATGGCGCGATTAAAGTCGTCCTGATTCCCAAAAGCATTGATAACGATTTATGGATGCCGCTGCCGGTTCCGACGCTTGGGTATGAAACGGCGCGTCACGTTGGCGTTGGAGTCGTGCAAAGCTTGATGGAAGATGCCCGCACAACGGGACGCTGGTACGTTGGTGTCACCATGGGACGCCCAACGGGACATCTGACTTTAGGGATTGGTAAAGCTGCGAGTGCCACCTGTACGATCATTCCTGAAGAATTCAAAAGTAACCGCATTAAACTCTCGAAGATTTGCGATATTGTCGAAGGTTCGATTATTAAACGTCGTGCGATGGGACGAAACTTCGGAGTCGTCTTGCTCTCTGAAGCTCTGGTGGAATTCCTCTCGCCGGACGAAATAGTTGAATTGCAAAACGTAGATCGTGATGCACAGGGCAACATTCGCGTCACCGAAATTGATCTGGGACGCCGCGTCAAAAGTGAAGTCCAGTCCCGTTTGGAAAAACGCGGCATCAAAGTCACGTTAGTCGAAAAGACGATTGGCTACGAATTACGTTGTGCACCTCCGATCCCAATGGACGCTGAGATGGCGCGTGACCTGGGGTTTGGCGCTGTGAATTACCTGCTCAAAGGCGGTTCAGGCGCAATGGTGACAGTGCAGGGCGGGGAACTGCTACCGATTCCATTCAAGGAAGCTCTGGATCAGGTGACAGGTTCAGGCCGACTTCGTTCGGTTGATGTTGATACCGAAAGTTATCAGGTGGCACGTGATTACATGGTACGCATTAATGCCAGGGATTTTACCGATGAAGGCTGGCTGGCAAGCCTGGCGGAAGCCGGGGGACTGACAATTGATGAAATTAAATTACGTTTTCAACCACTGAATTCACTATAATTTAGAGCAGGTTTTAATTAGTAAAGTCTTTACGGTAAAAGGCTTTTAACCGTTTTTGATTAACGACAAAATTTGCAACTTTGAGCTTGACAAAAATTGTAAGTTGTAGACAATTGATGTAACCATAACTGTTGATGGGGTGAGGACATCAGCAGTTTCGAGCCGGTTTCTTGTTCCAAAACTTGAAATCGGCTCTTCATTTTTGGCAGGAAATTCAGCCTGATACTGGAATTCGCGCTATTCTCCTTGTAAACTTCCGGCCATTGAACTATTCTTCAGTTTCCTAACTTTTTCTCTACCAGATTGCTCCCCAGCTAAATAGATAAATATTTATTCAGGTGTTTTTGCGAGCACTTTGATTAGCTATTAATCAGTATTTCCCCCACGTCACAGATTGGTTGCAACCGCAACGTTAGGATCAAAAATGGCTGGAGCAAACTGCCGGATGAGCGTAATATATTGCGCTCTTGTATGCTTGTCGCCAGTTGGAGCGACCCCGATTAAAATTCCTGAATTTCAAAAAGACAATGCGATAGTCGAAGCAGTGAGGTGGAGTTCATTGACTCAGGTTCAGGAACTGTCCATAACTCTTGAGATCGAAAATTGGGAGAAAGCGAGGTCTGAATTAAGCGCCAGTAGTTTCCAACCTGCTGCTGAACATAGCACTGTGATACCAGAGCCGCAGTCATTAATTCTGTTGGGCATCGGGTTAGCAGCGTTTGCGGCATTAATGAAAAAGAAGCCGTGAAAAAATAATCAGGAATTATGTGGCGACTGGCGACATCGTCTTAGCTCAAATTATTCACTGCCGTATCGAATTTCCATGCGTCGTATTCGCATACTTGCCAGAATCAACACGACAGTGGTCACCATCAGCATTCCTGAAACCGCCATCCACGCGGGTGTCGGTTCTCCAATAATTGCCAGAGGTCCTTCGTTGACAGGGACCGGAACGAGCGAGTGCAGATAGTGAATGATGCTGATTTTTTTCAGTACTGGCGGCAGTAGAAAGTTAATCCATTCCCATCCGTAAACAATCAGCGCCGGAATAATTGGATTACGAAAAAGTAATCCAATGACCATGAACAAAGCTCCATAGCCGATGCAGGCGAGAACTGTGATTCCCAGATAATCCAGAATTTGACCTAACCCGGAATCACTGAAAATGTAATCCATGTTGGCCTGGAAGCCGCGTGGTAGATATAAAAAGAAAATCGCGCCAGCCGTCGAAAGCAAAAACAACGAAGAGGACGCAATTAAGCCGGAAAGATATTTTCCCACGACCAGCACTTCGCGTCTGACCGCCGAGAGAAAATAGTAGTGGAGGCTCTTATCTACGACTTCGCCACGAAACAGATTCATGAAAATCCATGCGCAGCCAAAGAAAATGACCGTTCGCAAAATTAACCCTTCGTGCAAATTTGAAAAGATGATGAGCGCTTGCGCAAAATTCGTACGAACTCCGCGCTGCATACTGCGATCAAACAACGCGAGCATCATCATAATCACGACGGGAATTGCCGCGAGTAAATACATGGGGATCGCACGTTTGCTCAGAAAATTCTTCTTTATTTCCAGTCGTAGAATTCCAAGTATCTGACTTATCCATAACTGCCAACCCGAAGACTTTTGATAAGTCTGAGACTCAATGTTAATAGCGGTTGCATTCATTTACTCGCCCTCCTGTCGTGCGCTGATCAGGTAGTGATAGACAGCATTCAGATCATTATCAACTGTTGCCACAGTCTCAATATTCAAAGCCTCATCAATTACTACACGATTCAGTAATTCATAAAATTTGTCGGTGTTGCGCGTCTTCACAAATAAGCCGTGACGATCTTCATGAATGCGAGCTTCCACGACATGAGACTCTGCGAACATTCTTTGCGCGAGCATCGCAGGCTTGTCACAGCGCACCAGGATTTGCAGCGGATGCTCTTCCAATTCGTCGCGCACTTCCTGCACTTCGCCGGAGGCTTTGACGTAGCCGCTTTCGATGAAAACTACGCGGTCAGACATCGAATTAACTTCGTGCAAAATGTGACTGGAAATAATCAGATGCAAGCCTTCGTCGGCAAGTTCACGAAACAGTCTGATGGCTTCAGCACGCGCCATGGGATCAAGCCCGTTCAGTGGCTCATCCAAAACAATTACTGTCGGATTGTGTGCGATGGATTGCGCTAAGCGTACACGTTGCCGCATGCCTTTGCTGTAGCCCGCGACTTTGCGTTTCGCGGCTTCGGTCAATCCTACACGTTCCAGCGCACGCCACGTCA
>JAYVRW010000422.1:0-9655 GCA_043775925.1 Blastocatellia bacterium | reverse complement strand
GTGATCGCTGCGGTCAACGTCGTTTTCCCGTGATCCACGTGTCCTATCGTCCCGATATTCACGTGCGGCTTCGACCGATCAAATTTCTCTTTCGCCATAATACTTCACTCCTTAAAACAAAGTGGAATTTAAGGTGCGGAATTACTCCGCAGTTACTAATAACAATCTCAGAACCTGAGATTGAGAATTCAATTCTTTACGCGGTTCCCTGAACCTTGGCAATGACTTCTTCACTGACGCTCTTGGGTGCTTCTTCGTACTGCGCAAAATGCATTGACGAAGCAGCGCGTCCCTGTGACATTGAGCGCAATTCAGTTTCATAACCGAACATCGCAGCCAATGGAACCATTGCTGTAATAATCTGAGTGCCCGGGCGTGATTGCATTCCTTCGATACGTCCTCGTCTTGAGTTCAAATCGCCGTTAATACTACCCATGTAATCTTCTGGTGTGACAACTTCGACCTTCATCACCGGCTCTAACAAAACAGGCTTCGCAGCTTTGACCGCTTCCTTAAAAGCCATTGAGCCTGCGACCTTAAACGCCATTTCGTTTGAGTCAACTTCGTGATAGCTGCCAAAAACAAGGGTAACTTTGATGTCAACCAGTTCATAACCAGCTAATACACCGCCTTCAAGCGCTTCACGTACACCTTTTTCAATCGCCGGGATATATTCACGAGGAATAACACCACCAACGATTTTATTAATAAATTCAAAGCCACCACCTGCCTCGTTAGGCTCAATCTCTAATACCACGTGACCGTACTGACCACGTCCACCGCTCTGCTTGGCGTACTTCATTTCGCCCTTGGCAGGTCGGCGGATTGTTTCCCGATAGGCAACTTGCGGCTTACCGACATTGGCTTCGACGTTATATTCACGCTTCAAACGATCAACGATGATTTCAAGATGAAGCTCGCCCATCCCAGCAATGATTGTTTGGTTTGTTTCGTGATTTGTCGAGACGCGGAATGAAGGGTCTTCCTGCGCCAAACGACCTAACGCGATTCCTAGCTTCTCTTGATCTGGGCGTGTTTTAGGTTCAATTGCAAGGGAGATTACCGGAGTAGGAAATTCCATCGCTTCAAGGACAACCTGATTATTTTCATCACAAACGGTATCGCCTGTTGTAACATTTTTCAGACCGGCAACGGCAACAATTTCACCGGCATACGCTTCATCTACATCTTCGCGTTTATTGGCATGCATTTTCATGATGCGACCAACTCGCTCTCTATTATCTTTGGTAGAATTGTAAACGTAGGTTCCCGCTTTTAACGTACCAGAATAAATTCTGGTAAATGAGAGCTGACCGACGTGCTTATCAGCCATAATCTTAAAGACTAAGCCTGAAAACGCTTCCTTATCATCAGCCTTACGCTCAACTTCTTCGCCGTTCTCATCAGTCCCTTTAACTGCCTCAATATCAAGCGGTGAAGGGAGATAATCAATGACAGCATCAAGCAAAGTCTGAACGCCTTTATTTTTAAAGGCACTACCACAAATCACTGGAAAAATCTTAATAGCAATGCACCCACGCCGTAGCGCAGCATTGATGTCCTGAATTGAAATTTCTGAGCCTTCTAAATATTTTGTCGCGATTTCATCATCGGCATCAGCCAAAGCTTCAATCATTTGCTCACGGGCAGCTTCAGCGCCAGCTTTTAAATCAGCCGCAATCTCTTCGACAACGTAATCCGCTCCCATCGCCTCATCTTTCCAGAGAATTGACTTCATTTCGACTAAGTCAATAACTCCCTTGAATTGATCTTCAGCGCCGATGGGCATTTGAATCGGTACTGGCTTGGCGTAGAGCCGCTCACGAATCGTATCAATAGCGTGATTAAAATCTGCGCCGGGACGATCCATTTTATTGATAAAAGCAATCCGCGGAACGTTATACTTATCAGCCTGACGCCAAACTGTTTCCGATTGTGGCTGCACACCGGCAACCGCATCGAAGACCGCTACCGCACCGTCAAGAACACGCAAGCTACGTTCAACTTCAATCGTAAAGTCCACGTGACCGGGAGTATCAATAATATTGACTCGATACAAAGTATTACTGCGCTTCCAAAAACAAGTCGTAGCCGCAGAGGTAATCGTGATGCCACGCTCCTGCTCCATCCAATCCATCGTAGCAGCGCCATCATGCACTTCACCAATCTTGTGATTGACACCTGTATAAAACAGGACTCGCTCAGTCGTCGTCGTCTTACCAGCATCAATGTGCGCCATGATGCCAATATTCCTAAACCTTTGTAATGGTTCTGTTCTTGCCATAAAACTTAATCAAAATCTTGTGAGGATCAGCCGAGGCTTTACTGTCTACCTCAAACCTAATTCATTACCAACGATAATTCGCAAAAGCTTTGTTCGCGTCTGCCATACGATGAACGTCTTCACGTTTCTTGACGGCATTTCCTTTGGTTTGCGCAGCATCAAGAATTTCGCCAGCTAACCTGTCAACCATCGTCTTTTCACCACGCGAACGCGCGAATTGAACCAGCCAGCGCATTGCTAGCGCATTGCGGCGAGAAGTCGTGACTTCAACGGGAACCTGATAGTTCGCACCACCAACGCGCTTTGATTTAACTTCGACGCGCGGCTGAACATTCTCAATTGCCTTCTTGAAAATCTTCAATGCATCTTCCTGAGTCTTCTCTTTGATCTTATTCAGCGCATCGTAAAGAATGCTTTCTGCGGTAGATTTCTTACCACCCCACATTAAAGCATTAACGAACTTCGCCACGAGCGGACTGTTATAGACCGGATCAGGCAATACTTCGCGTTTGGGAATTCCTCTTCTTCTTGGCATAAATCAATTCCTGAATCTTAAAGTCCTATTTCTTCTTAGCGGGTGCGCCTTTAGCTGCTCCCTTAGCTCCGGCTGCGCCTTCCTTCGGACGCTTCGCACCGTACTTGGAACGACCTTGCTTACGATTAGCGACGCCGACAGAATCTAACGTACCGCGTACAATGTGATAACGCACACCTGGCAAATCTTTCACACGACCACCGCGTACCAACACAATGGAGTGTTCTTGCAGGTTATGTCCGATACCAGGAATGTAAGAAGTGACTTCAATTCCGTTGGTCAAGCGAACACGTGCGATTTTGCGCAACGCCGAATTCGGCTTTTTAGGAGTTTGCGTTTTCACTTGAACACAGACACCACGACGCTGTGGACATGATTGCAAAGCAGGACTGGAAGTTTTGTACTTCACCGCTTTGCGACCTTTGCGAACTAATTGATTAATCGTCGGCATATTTCGATCAAATTACTGCCTTCAGGCAGCCGCTAACAGGCACAAAAAGTGCCAATATTTTTTCACAATCCGATAATTTCTGAGAAGTCTAGTAAGTGTGCAGATCATGGCGTCTCAAAATTCGCCGAGTTTTTCTGTGGCGTAAAAATAAATGAAGGAGCAGTTTTTAAGGCTGCCGACCTGTGTTGTTCGCATATTCTGAGGAACAAGGAACAATGACGCCACAATACGTTCTCTATATTGCAGTAAACCTTATTGCGTTTACTGATGCGATGCCTCTGCACTTGTTAGACCGACTGAGCATCGCTGAAATGTAAAGACCTTTATGTGCAAAGCGCGAGATATTACCGAAGTAGCCATGTGCTGTCAAGTAGGTCTTGTAAGTTTTTGCAAGATATTCCAAATTATTCACTTCAAGCTTTATTCTTTTCGGAAAAAATCCTTAAAGATTTGGCTTATTTCCCTGGCTCGCTGTACCGAAGTAATCAATGAATGCTATGCTTTTATGGCATTCACAACCAATTCACTTTGTCAGGAGAAAAAATAATGAAAATAAAGCTTACGCTTAGCCTTTTAATGATTTTTGTTTTAACCGTCGGCAGTTTGGCGAATCCAAAAAATCCGCAGGTGGCAGAAAAGCCCAAAAAAGAAAAAGGGTTCAAAACCATCTGGGATGGTAAAACCTTCAAGGGTTGGAAAATCGCCGAGCCTGAAAAAAATAGCTGGTCTATTAAAGACGGAGCCATCATGGCCAAAGGCGAACGCAGCCACTTGTATTATGTTGGTGACGATAAACCCTTCGTCAACTTCGAACTAAAAGTAGACGTCATGACTGAACCAAAGTCCAACGGTGGCATCTACATTCATACGCAATGGCAGGAAACCAGTTGGCCTAAAAATGGTTTTGAAGTTCAGGTCAATCAAACCCATGGTGACTGGAAAAAAACCGGCAGTCTTTATGATGTCGTGAACGTCAAAGAAAATTTTGCTAAAGATAATGAATGGTACACCTACGACATTATCGTCAAAGGTAAACACGTCACGATCAAAATTAACGATAAAGTCGCCGTAGACTGGGAGCAGCCCGCTGACCGTCAACCTGGTAAAGATTTCGCACGAATGCTGGATAAAGGCACGTTTGCTTTTCAGGCGCACGACCCTGGCAGTGTTGTCCGCTATAAAAATGTTCGTGTGAAAAGATTGGATTAAGTCTTTATCGCATCTCAACAATATTCGCTGTATCATCCAGAGCAGGCTTCGTGCCTGCTCTTTTTAATGGCGCTTTTATGAATTTATTTTTTTTCTTTTGGCAACAAGCTCCTGATGATATTCGCCGGATGATGGATCCGATGATGCGCAATGGTCGGGAAAATATCAGCAACCTCTATTCGCTGGACGGCTTCGATATTACCGTCATTATTTTGTATTTTACGCTGCTTGGATTATTAGCAATTCTCGGTCTGTATCGTTTGCGAATGGTCTATCACTTCTGGCGTTATAAGGACATTAAGCCGCATCCGCTCCGTAAATATGCCGAAGATGAATTACCTCGCATCACGGTTCAACTGCCAATGTTCAATGAATTGTACGTCGTTGAGCGTTTGCTGGCATCAGTCACAAAACTTGATTATCCGCGCCACCTATTTGAAATTCAGGTCTGCGACGACTCGACCGATGAAACTGTACAAATAGCTGAAGCTGCTGTAGCAAAATACAAAGCTGAAGGCTTCGATATTAGCTATATTCATCGAGCGGATCGCGGCGGATACAAGGCAGGTGCGCTGGAAAATGCGATGAAATCTGCCAGGGGCGAATTGATGGCGATCTTCGATGCAGATTTCACGCCGCATGCCTCTTGCCTCCGCAAAATGGTTAATTACTTCAGCGATGAAAAAATCGGGATGGTGCAAATGCGCTGGAGTCATATCAATGCCAATTATTCTTTGTTGACGCGCATTCAGGAAATCATGCTCGACGGTCATTTTGTCGTGGAGCAAACTTCGCGCAATCGCACCGGAGCTTTTTTCAACTTCAACGGAACCGCCGGAATGTGGCGTCGCCAAGCCATCGAATGGTCAGGCGGATGGCAACACGATACATTAACCGAAGATACGGATTTAAGTTTTCGCTCGCAGTTGATGGGTTGGCGTTATGTGTATTTACTGGACGAAGATGTCCCCGCCGAATTGCCCGTAGAAATCAATGCTTTCAAAGCACAACAACGACGCTGGGCCAAAGGATTAGTGCAAGTCGGATTAAAATTATTGCCGCGTGTCTGGTCGCATCCAAAATTATCACTGGCACAGAAAATCGAATTAGGGTTTCGATTGAACGGCAACTTAGCCGCTCCGTTGATGATTTTGCTAAGTCTTTTGCATATTCCTGTATTGATTGCGCGCTTCAATCAGGGCTTTTATCACATGCTGATTTTCGATGCGCCGCTCATGATTCTTTCGACTTTTTCTGTCGCAGCATTTTACGGCTCCGCGATTTTGTACCTGCATCCAAAAACAAAATGGCGGCGTTTAGCGTTGCTGCCAATCGTGATGGGGATGGGGATTGGTTTAGTATTTTCAAATACTCGCGCTGTCATGGAAGCGCTGCTGGGAATTAAGTCCAGCTTTGTGCGAACTCCCAAATATGCCGTCCTACAATCGAAAGATAATTGGCTACAGCAGGCACGGTTGTACGGACGCAAGCACGGCTTTTTACCTTATATTGAAATCGCGTTTGCGCTTTATTTCGTAGCCGCGATTGCTTATGCCATCCGCTCAGAAATTTATGGGACGATTCCCTTTCTGATGATTTTTTTAATTGGTTACGGCTACACTGGTTTGATGTCCTTATTTCAGGGGCCAGCGCGGATTTTGATACAGCGCTTTCGACGGGATCAGTAAGATTATTTAGCCGCGAATTACGCGAATTTTCACGAATAAAACTAGACAGAATTAACAAGATTTTTCAGGATGAACAAGTTATCAATCAATAGAAATTTATGAGCATCTTGCCATAAATCTTGTCAATCCTGTCTAAAATAATTCGTGAAAATTCGCGTAATTCGCGGCTAAAAAAACCTCTCAAACATAATTCTCAATTTATGAAAAATATTATCATCGTCTGCGATGGAAGCAGCCTCGGCAACGGGCGAGGAGAAACCAGAGCTGCCGCCGCCGCAGTTTTAGAATTCAACGGCAAACGCAAAATCTGCGGCGAATATTTACACGACCACACGAATCAGCAAGCCGAAATAATTGCCGCTGCGCTAGGTCTGGAAGCGCTCAAAGAAACCTGTCAGGTTAAGCTCATTTCGGATTCGCAGTACGTCATCAAAACGATGAAAGGTGAGTTCCGGCGCAAAACCAACCACGAGTATTGGAAGCGCTTGGATCAAGCCGCAAGCATCCACAAAGTTCAATGGGAATGGACACGCGGACACGCCGGACATCCCGTCCAAGAAATCTGTGATACCGCTGCGCGAACCATCGCCGAGCGCGGTATCGTAGACGAAAAAGAAATGGACAAAATTTTAAATCAGGAACTTTAGGTAATCAAAAAAAACATTTTGTGGCGCACCTTCTATGATACGTTCTCTAAAAATATTATTCTTAATTTCCGGCTTTATCCTAAGCCTGCCATTGGCAGTCGGAGCGATGAGAGGTGAAGCTCGAAACGCAAAACCCAAAACTCGAAACTCTTCTCCCGAAACCCAAAACCCGAAACCCGAAACTCCCAGGCATTGGGCGTTTATCCCTCCCACGCTCCCTGCTTTCCCCACAGTCAAAAACAAAGCCTGGGTAAAAAACCCGATTGATTATTTCGTTCTGGCAGAACTGGAAAAAAATAATCTCACGCCTGCGCCCGAAGCTGATAAGACGACGCTAATTCGCAGACTGAGTCTCGACCTAATTGGGCTGCCTCCGACGCTTAAAGAAATTGACGATTTCGTGGCGGACACTTCTGTGAATACTTATGAAAAATTAGTTGACCGCTTGCTCAGCAGCCCGCATTACGGCGAACGCTGGGGGCGCTGGTGGTTGGATGCGGCGCGTTATGCCGACACCAACGGATTTGAAAAAGATCGGGATCGTTCGATCTGGCCTTATCGTGATTGGGTAATTAATGCGCTCAACAAAGACATGCCGTTCGATCAATTTACGATTGAGCAATTGGCAGGAGACTTACTCCCAAACGCAACGTTAAATCAAAGAGTTGCCACGGGATTTTTGCGCAATTCAATGCTCAACGAAGAGGCTGCGGTCGAACCGGAACAGTTCCGCGTCGAAGGAATCATTGATCGTGTAGACGCCGTTGGCAAAGCATTTCTGGGACTGACAGTCAATTGCGCCCAATGCCATACGCACAAATTTGATCCAATCAAACATCAGGAGTACTACCAGTTCTACGCTTTTCTCAACAACGACGAAGAGCCTGAAATTGAAGTTCCAACAACTGCGGAAAATAAAAAGCGTTCTGAAATTTTTGCTGGTATTACAAAAATCGAAGACGAATTAATTGCCAAAACCCCTGACCTGCCAAAACGAATTTCCGCATTGGAACAGCAGGTAAAATTGGACGAAGGACAATGGACAATTATGACCGACACCAGTGTCATCGGAACGAATGGCGTGAAGTTCGAGCGGATGCTGGATGATTCATTTATTGCCAGAGGCGACAATCCTCCGCAAAATGTTTATTACCTGAAAGCCAAAACAAAGCTGAAAAATATCACGGGCTTTCGGTTGGAATTGATGACCGATCACAGCTTGCCGCACAACGGCCCCGGACGCGCTACAGCCGGGACAGTATTACTATCGGAGTTCAATATTGAAGCCGCTCCTGTTAATCAGCCTGACAAAATCGAGCAAGTAAAAATTGACTCTGCAACGGCGGATTTTTCCTCAACTGATAATTCAATCAACCGCGCCATTGACGGCAATCCAAAAACTTCGTGGAGTCTTGATGCCGGGCCGGGACTGCGCAATCAGGATCGCAAAGCGGTCTTTGTTCCGAAAAATTTAGTTGGCTATGAATCCGGCACGGTACTGACTTTTGCGATTTCGCAAAAAGAATTTGGTGGCGGCGCAGCGGAAAGATTTGAAGCTCCGAATTTAGGACGCTTTCGCTTGTCGGTCACAACGGCTCCGAACCCCAAGGCTGATCCGTTGCCCAAAAATGTCCGCAGCATTCTCGGAATTCCTGCCGCAAATCGCACCAAAGAACAGCAACGCGAAGTCTTCAGATTTTATCGCACGACCGTTCCAGAATTCGCCGAAGCCAACAAAGCTGCGGCTGTATTGATGAAAAATTGGCCTTACCCTGCGACGACGATGGTATTGACGCCACGTGCGGTCGAGCGCGAAACACGAATTTTCAAACGCGGAGACTGGAAGCGGCAGGAAACTTTAGTCACACCCGACACGCCAGCATTTTTGCATCCGCTCCCGAAAGACGCGCCGCGCAATCGTTTAGGACTAGCGAAATGGATCGTAGACAAAAATAATCCGCTGACCGCGCGCGTGATTGTAAATCGCATCTGGCAAAATTATTTCGGACAAGGATTAGTCACTACGCCGGAAGATTTTGGCACGCGCTGCGACAAGCCTTCGCATCCTGAATTGCTGGATTGGCTGGCGGTTGCCTTCAGAGAAGGCGGTTCGCAGCAGATAAGTTCGCAGTTCGCAGTTGACAGTTCACAGACCAATCCGAAGAAATCTGCGAACCGCGAACTACAGGCTGCGAACTCTCTTTCTGCGAACCGCGAGCTGCCAACTGCGAACTGGTCAATGAAAGCAATTCACCACCTCATCGTCACTTCCGCAACTTATCGCCAGAGTGCTTCAACTCAGCACTCAGCCCTCGTCACTCAGCACTTGGATGGTGCGCCCCGCTTTCGTGTAGACGCAGAAACGATTCGTGACATCGCACTGTCTGCCAGCGGATTATTGAGCTTGAAAATTGGCGGACCTTCGGTCTTCCCCCCAATTCCAGATGGCGCGATGGCGGTCAGTTTCCGCAGCCGGACGGTCTGGGAAACCAGCCAAGGCGAAGATAAATATCGGCGCGGAATGTACACCTTTTGGAAACGCTCTGTGCCGTATCCTTCAATGTCGGTTTTCGATGCCCCTAATGGTGATATGTCGTGTACGCGTCGCGCTCGCTCTAATTCTCCGCTACAGGCCTTGACCACATTGAACGACGCAGTGTTTATGGAAGCGGCGCAGGCTCTGGCGTTGCGCGTTTGGAAAGAAGGCGGCAACGATGATCAGGCAAAAATAATTTATGCGTTCAGACTCTGCACCAGCAGAACGCCGGATGAATTTGAGCTGAATCGGTTGCAAAAATTATTGCAACAAGAGCAAGCACGTTTTGCAGGTAAAACTGCGGC
>JAYVRW010000421.1:0-9661 GCA_043775925.1 Blastocatellia bacterium | reverse complement strand
TTCTTTTTCTCGCCGAGAGTACATACTCAATTTGCCTTTCAAGCTCTTTGCCTACTTTTATAATCTGGATTGTTTATCAACATGACTTTTCCACTACCAGATTTTCTAAAGTAATTTTTCAGGTAATTCAAAGACCAAAAGCCAAAGACCCAAGGCCAATTTCACAGACTTGATTTAATCATTCCACCATCCACCTGAATCGAAGCACCTGTGATGTAGCTCGCTTTTTCAGAAGCCAGAAATGCTACAACATCTGCAATTTCATTCGGCTCTGCGACGCGCTTCATCGGGACTTCGGCAGCAGCCTGTTGGTAATATTCTTCCATCGTAATGCCTTGTTCTTTGGAACGAATAGCGCCTAAGTGCTGCAAGCGCTCCGTCCGGCATAACCCCATTAAGACTGCATTCACAGTAACATTATCGCGTCCGACCTGATTCGACATCGTTTTGGTCAAACCGGATAATCCAGCTCGTAAAGTGCTTGAAATGGTCAATTCATCTTTCGGCTGTTTCGCTACCATCGAAGTCAAATGAATGATGCGCCCCCATTTTCGTTCCTGCATTCCTGGCAATACCAGGCGCGAAAGCCGGACGACATTCATCAACGTAGATTCGACGCCGTAATGCCATTGTTCATCGGTGAGTTCCATAAACCGAGCAACCGGAGGCCCACCGGTATTGGTCACCAGAATATCTACTCCGCCAAATTTTTCGACCGTCCGAATATGCCAGTACGCTAATTCTGCCGGAGACGAAACATCGGCGGGAACGACCAGGACATTTTCGACTGCTCCGATTTCATCGCTGGCACGATCAAGTTCTTTGAGGTTGCGAGCGCATATCGAAACCTTGCAGCCTTCTGCTGCTAAAGCGATAGCGCACGCCTTGCCAATGCCTTTACTGGCAGCGGCAATCATGGCGACACGATTTTTTAATCCAAGATTCATAGGACGTAGGGGTTAGATGTCGGGTATTAGGTGAGATTCTGAGAAGCTGCTTGGAAACCCTAATTCTTTGCACTGGAGGCGCAGTCAGATGGTAGCCAGTGGCAAGACGGGCGAAGACCGTCGCAGCCTCTGGTTGGAATTCGTAGGCATTGGCGTGGCGTCCTGAAGGGACGTCGAGATGCTGCGCGCCCATTCAGGGCGCGGAATTTACGCTGACCTGTTCCAAGCGTTTCACACCTGGCTACCATCTTGCTGCCGCTCTGCGGCATGACGGAGTTTTCAAACAGCTTCTGACACCTGACCACCTCATACCCGACACCTGTTTTACTATTTAATCAGCGAATAATCGGTTGGATCCATAAAGACAGAGTCAACTTTGCTGACAATTTTTCCGTTCACTTCGGAAGCCTTTGCTACTTCTTTCCATTCAGGATCATTACGGAAATCATCCCAGGATTTTTTGGCAGCGTCGCGGTCTTTGTGAGCAATAATGTAAATCAACGTATTTTCTTTTTTCGGTGAGTCCTGCGGAACCCAGTATCCGATATTTGTCATGCCGTGCTTCTTAAAAATCTTTGTCGTGTGTTCACGAAAACGTTTTTCTAAATCAGGTAATTTTCCTTCGTTGGTCGTGTAAGTGCGCATTTCAAAAACGCGATTTTTAGCAACAGCAGCAGCGGCTTCGGTCGCGCTGCCATGACCGAACCAGAATCCGAATCCGAGACCAATCGTTAGTAAGGCAAGGGGCAAAATATATTTTTTCATGGGTGTTCCTTTAGTTAATGTTTACTCTGACCGTGCGTGAACGCTTGCCGTCCACGATTAAAGTTAAATCTACTTCGCCGCGATTGTCGAGGCTATTGGGAACTTTAATGTTCACCTGATCCAATCCGATGTAGCCCGGTGCAACTCCGGCGTACTCTACCGGAATGGTCACGCCACCAATTTCACACTGCACATTCGCCTGACTGGTCGCGTAGCGAATTCCTGTCCCATACAATTCTAAAAATAAAGATTCAATCGCCGGATCAAAACTAATCGGCTTCGTGACATAAATATTGCTCGCATTCAAAGCGACAGTGCTTTCACGTGTTTGCGTCGTGCCGCGCACACGAATGGCAAAACCATTAATCGCTCCGGCTCCATCGGCATTACCGGTGAATAACCCGGGCGCTACGGCGGTAATATTAATTGTGCCACTCGAAGTTTCTCCCAGTAAATTTTTGACAATGACTGTCGCAGTACCCAGCGCGGCAGTATCAGGAATTTGATAATTTACCTGACCTGGTCCGACGTAAAAGAGTGAAGCCAATCGCTCAACATTCTGGCTATCACGAATCGTCACCATCGTACCTGCTAAGGTAGTTGGCAACGGCAGCACTCCTGCCGGAGCAGGCCCCGCTGAAGTCGCTAAATTCAACCCAAATGCCGCCACAATTGAATTGCGCGCCACATCTGTCGAGGGCGAATAACTCGCCGCTGAAACCGAAGTCGCCGTCGTATTCGTGCGCCAACGAAACATACCTCGTCCGTGCGTAGCCGCGATCAAATTGCCAGTAGAGTTTTGATAACGAAGCATGAAAACAGCTATGCGGGGCATTCCCTTATCCAGCCTGAGCCACGTCGTTCCTCCATCAGTCGTCTGAAACACACCAATGTCCGTCCCGATCCAAAGCCGATTTACATTGGTTGGATCAAGCGCTACCGAGGTCGTTGGTATGTCTGGCAAATTGCCACTGATATTTACCCAGTTTGTGCCGCGATTAGTGGTAACAAAAACATGTCCGAGCGTCGCAGTAGTATTTGCCTCAAAGCCGGAGAAGACAACTACTGCGCGATTTGGGTTATTGGGGTCAGCCGCGATGTCGGTAACGTAGCGATTGGGCAAAGGAGCATTCGTGACGTTCGTAAAAGTCGCTGCGGCTAACGCTCCGGCATTGCTCGTAACCTGCACATTGCCATCACTCGTGCCAATCCAAACAATTTCAGTCGGTGGTGAAGTCGTATTATCAAGCTTCGGATAAGCGCTAATAGTTGTAATTGCTGCCGTCCCGCCTTTGGTCAAATCCTGACCAAAATTATCCGTGCTGGCACCTAACCCTGTCCAGGTGATTCCCTGATTTTCAGTACGATACAACCGATATGTGCCGAAATAAACGACATTGCCGTTACCCCCAACGAAGGCTGGATTCAATGCCATTGGCGCATAGAATTTTACACGATCAGCGGGATTAAAATTCCCCAGCGTCGTGCTACAGCCAAAACAACCGCGCAACGCCCAACTGACACCACCGTTCAATGAGACTCGCGGCCCGATTTGCGCAGTACCACTGGAATTATCGTCGTTAAAATACGTGTGATACAGAACTAAAGGATTAGATTGATCTATCAAACTGAATCCACCATCACCTCCGGCAATCGAATTCCAACTGACTGATCCTCGATGTGCGCTGGTTCCATTATCCTGCGTTCCGCCAATCACAAAATTTGAATCGGTCGGATGAATTGCCACCGACTGGAACTGTGTCAGACTCAAGTGTTGATTCAGGGAAACCCAATTGAGGTTGCTGGCGGTCGCCGCATCGCTGCGCCAAATACCTCCATCGTTACCAGTAAAAATAATATTATGATTATTTTTTGCCACAACAATTGAATGTGTATCGGCATGCAACCTACCTGTCACATTCGTCCATGTTTGCCCTCCATTGACGCTGCGCATCACGGCTTGAACTTGGCTACCATAAAAAACAGTGTTCGCATCGATTGGGTCTACGGCAATGGCGACGTTATACCCCGCCTGCCCACCATCAGGCGGGGTAGTGACCTGCGTCCAATTATCTCCGCCATCAGTAGACCTGTAAAAACCGAGAATCGTGTCATCCGCAAAGTTGGCGAAAGATGCATACAATATAGCTGACGTTGATGGAACCAAGGCTGGTCCCGTCGCTAATTCACAGCGCGCAAAAGTTGGCGTTGTACCCGAAGTGTTCGCCACACCATTCGTAAGTTTTTCCCATGTCCCAGGTTCTCCGCCAGATTTTGAGCGATAAATTCCGCGTGAACGAATCGCGGCATAGATGATGTTATGATTCAGCGGATCAATGACGACATTATGTGCGCTCTGAACACCATTGCTCGCGTCTGGGTCTACATTACGCCATGTCTCGCCGCCATCTGTAGACTTCCAAATCCCCTTCTGTTTGCCTGATTCCACAAGTCCCGCGCCGCCGGAAGCCGACGCTGTACTAGCAAAAGTCGTCGCGGTGAAAATCACATTCGGAGTTACCGGATCAATCGCGATGGCCGCGATTGAAGCATTCACAAAAACTGGTTTGAGTGGAGTCGCATTAGAAATTGGACCAGCAATCACCCGCCATGTCGTACCTCCATCCGTAGATTTTAATAGCCCTGCACCGTAATAGGTATCACCGCTGCGATTGCCTTCGCCAGTTCCAACAAAAATATTATTTGGATTCGTCGGATCAATCGCAATGGAGCCAATCGCCAGCGAAGGTTGATCGTCCATGATCGGATTCCAATTATTTCCGTTATCGGTCGAACGCCACACTCCGCCCTGTGCGCCGCCGACATAAACTGTTTGATTATTGGCTCCATCGTATTGTGGATGAAGAGCAAGTGCACTCACTCGTCCTGTCCAAACGTTACTGCCAGAATTCAGTGGTTGCGGGCCAAGCGAAGCCCAACTCTCATCGCTGGCGGCTTCTAACCGCGCCAGCTCGCGTGCAAATTTTGGGGATTGTCGCAACCTTTGCTCTTCGCTGTCCGCCTGCTCAATTGCGTGTTGGCGAGCACCCAGAGGAATGGTTTGCGCCGGATAAGCACGCTCGGCGTAAAACGAATCTTCACGTGTACGACCTTCGCCTTCCTGCTCAGTAATAAAACTATTTTCTAATGACTCAAAGGGGTTCTTCTGACAGGCAAACGTCAGAGCCACGAGCGCAATGAACAGCGCCAACAAAATATATTTCTTTTGCATTTCGGGGTTCTCCAGAGAGTTCAGAGTTCACGCTTCAGCATGGTTGTATGCACGCTGAAGCGTGAACTCTGAACAGTATTACTAATTCACCGCCACCGTCGTCTGATTACTGGCACGTCCATCCAACGACACAACTACAGGGATCGCATTACCAGTTGCAGCATTCGACGGAATTCGCACATTAACCTGCCACAATCCAACATAACCTGGCGCGAGACCACTAAATTCAACCGTCGCAGGAATTCCTCCAATTGTGACGGTCGGCAGATTTTCCGTCAGATACAACTTACTACCATCTCCCGGTGGAGCAATTGCGGTTGCTAAAGTTGCACGAAGGCGCGTCACACTGTCAATCAATTGCGCTCCGGTTCCGGTCGCGTAAATTTGAATCACCCGCCCACGCGCTTCAGGACGAGCCGCGCCGTTCGCCTGATAACCCTGATTCAAAGCAGCGATTTGCCCCTGTCCATCCGAGGTAAAACTAAACACTCCGGGCGATGAGTTTCGTACTGTCAAAAATTCACTGGTAACAGGATTCCCATTATTAAGAACCTCAACCAAGGCAACTCCCGGCGTAGCTTCAAAGGGCAACTGATAATTAATCTGGAATGCTCCATTTGAGCCAAAGCGCGTGCCTGCTCCCACATAAAGCAGTGGAGCCAGCATCCCATTCACCCGCACAGAAATTCCGCCCAGAACAGTCGGTAACGGAAACGCCGCTACGCCCTGATCTATCGTCAAATTCGTCGGCAA
Source organism: Blastocatellia bacterium (assembly GCA_043775925.1). Lineage (GTDB taxonomy): Bacteria > Acidobacteriota > Blastocatellia > RBC074 > RBC074 > JAFDVL01. Next base: position 3,964 of record JAYVRW010000421.1, on the reverse strand, counting down.
GCCGTTACCAAAACTGGAAACCAAAGCTCCGGGAGCAACCTGTGCAGGCGCCCAATTCGCGCCATTGACGGTGACTGAATTGATTGATGAGAGCGCGGGATACACCGTTAGATCGCTGGATCGTAATTTCAGTTCAAGATTATCAACAAAAACGCCATCTCCGGTTTGCGCCAGTTCATTGCGGCGGAGCTGCAATTCCACGCGAAAGGCGACATCAGAATTATCCGGCGTTGTGGTATCAAATGAGAAATCGCCATTCAAACTATTATTTAGAAAAGTGTTTCCGGTATACCGCTTGAAACCGTTGCTGGCAGTTCCGCTCGAATCCACTAATACTGCATTCAGAAAACTGTTGCTATTAAACCCTGTATCAGTCAAATCCGAGACCGCTGAAGTATTGCGATACGTGCGAATTCGGAGGACAAAAAAGTCAGGATTGGTTGTCGAACTATCTCCCGTGAAATCAGTTTTCAAATCTACGCTGTAAGATTCCATTCCAAATTTCAACTGCTGTGTGGCAGCCGGATTTGAAACTTTATCACTCGCCACAGTTAATCCCGGCAAGACAATTTTTTTAGTCGTCCACCACCGTGAATCATCGTAAATAGTTGTCCCGCGTGAAGTGGTGCTCACACCGTAGCTTGCGCCAACGCCACTTGGATCACCGAGGCTGGCGGTTGATCCGGCAGCTTTCACTGCCGAGGTCAGAATCCAGTTTCCTGTAAAAGCATCACCATTGGGAGCAAGTGCAGGATTGTCGGATCGAAGCCCCCATTCTGATTCAGGGATGACGATCACTCCTGATTCACCCGGATCAGCAGTCGGCTCAAAGCGTGTGCGATACGTCAATAATTTTTGCGCGACGGTAACTGTAAATTGCGAAGCTACAGCGGAGCCATTGCCTTGTGTCAGGTTCACATCAAAAGTAATGACTTGCCCCGGCTGGAGGCTGACGTCGTTGAGCAATGTAATTTGAATGGCCCGGTCAATATTGGAGGTAGCTGCTATATCGCCAATCGCCAGCGAAGCCGCTTGTCCGGCAGGCTGCCCATTAATCCGCACCAAACTGGCAGGAACCTGACTTGAGGCTGCTACTGAAATTTGCGCGGTGACATTCGTCGAAATGACAGCGGTTAGATTATTAATATTCAAAGTAGCCGTCGAGGTTTCATTGCGGCTGATGAAGCGATCTGCATTCACTCCACCGCTGATCGTTGATTTACTCAACGCCAGAATCGGTACCGCTCCGGCAGTAAAATTCCCAGTGGCGACTAACGCATAGCCCTGACGATTTGAATCAATCGTTTGATTGCCGGGTTGCGCAACGACTCCCATTTGACCATTGCCGGGAACATTCGCTCCGATAATTTTTACGGTGTAAGTTCCGGGCGCCGGGTATTGAAGGTAAACAGCTTCCAGCGGATTTCTATTATCGAAAGCCGCGCCATTCGCAGGTTGTGAGTAGGCGCTGGCAAAGTTCACATTGCCACGAAAAATTTTGCCTTGTGGGTCAGTGACTTCAAGATCAAGATTATTGGTGAGCGCAACACTTGCGCCCGTCGTTCCTTTTGGATCAGCCCAAACTAAAGTGATGCGCAACGGTTCGACGGTGCTGACATTGTTGATTTGATAGGTGTGCGTTTGCCCTGTCATGATTGAAGGATTGACGGCGGGACGTGAAGCATCTGCCGCCGTTGCTCCATTCCAAATATCAGCCACAACTTTCAATTCGCGGCGATCACCAGAAAAATATAAAGCATCGTCCAACGTCATTCGCCCCCAGCCCTGCCCATTGTTTGGTAGCGGCGCACTCGCTCCACCAGTGCCGTTATCAGCGGAACGAAGTCCAGTCACGTTACGCCCTGAATTCAGGACTATCGCCTTGATTAAGGCATTCGAGGGATTGAAAGAATTCGCCGCCGTTTTCGTACCAGTGGGATAATAACCATCCGTGAAATATTGACGTGCGAGAATCGCTCCACCTGCCGCCATTGGCGATGAAAAGCTGGTTCCTGAAATAGTAGAAAAAGTGCGATTGTTATTCGGAGCCGATGGATTCACCGCCGCATCCATCGCGGTCGTTGAAGTTGGGTTCGCAAAAGGACCGCTGATTCCTGCATTTTCTGTTGCCGCCGAGACAGTGTACGGCGCAAGAATGTCGGGCTTGATGCGACCATCGCGGGCAGGGCCATGACTGCTGCTGCTGGAAAGGTCTTCAATGCTTCCGCCATTGGTTGGGCTATTCGTCCCGCCAACTAAAATTCCATTTTTTGTGTCTTTCGTAATTGTGTTCGGAGCTGGCCCGCTATTTCCGGCTGAATAAAAAATCGTCAAATCACGAAGTTTCCACATCGCTTCGTCATCATCAGCGGCTGTCGTATTGTAAGACGGATTCGTTCCCGCACCCCAGCTTTGTGAATGAACGCGAACGCCTGTGCTGTAAGCCTGCTGCATAATTAATGCCTGACCGACATTCAGTCCATCAAGATTATTATCAGGATGTCCAACGTCCTGAAAAACAATGCGGGCATCCGGCGCAACTCCGTCATTACTCGTGCGCGTGGAAATTCCCTGTACCGCTCCCGAACCAGTTGCCGCGTAGTCACGTCCGATTGCCACACTGACCACATGAGTCCCATGAAAACCACCATTGTCATCATAGGCAACAGCGTTACGATATACGCCACCCAGCATTTCATTCGGATCAAGGACTTTGCCACCATTTGGATTATTGACGTTATCAATCAACGTGCCGCGTCCCATCACGTAATAGGTCAGAATTTTGTTGTTCGGATTCGTTACCAGAACGGGCAAAAATCCATTCACTAAAGCAGAGGTCGTAGTCCCGTAAGAAAGCGTTTGTGCCGCAGCATCAGCGCTCAAACGAAACTGCGCGTGATCGGTATCAATGCCGGAATCCGCAAAGCCGATAATTTGTCCGGCTCCCGTCAATCCATTTTTATAAAGCGGAGTCACATTCGTTCCGGTGACTCCACCGGATTGAATAATCTTCACCCCGTTATCGTTTTCGAGCTTTGGGCGCGCATATCGTTCGATCCATTCGACGCCCTCCAGATTGGCGAGCGTCGTCAAAAGCGCTGGCAATTCAGTCGAAGCAACTTCGACCAGGCCCGAAGCCCGATCAGCGGCTTCGATGACATCTGATGTTTTGTTGAGGTTCATCGCAGCTAAGACAGCCTTGACTGCATCCGCTTTTTCGCCACTGAAAAGATTGAAGGCAATCATCACATTTGAGGCTGCTTCAAGTGAATTTTTATTGGCAGCCACATTCGCCAGTTGCGCGAGTTCGGGTTCAATTTTTAAGCCTGCGCCGTACGCGCCAACCCAGCGGAATTCACGTTTGCTATTGCTCATCAACTGCGCCTGAAGCCGCGCCGGAGCTTTGACCAGATACGCATTATTTGGAAGATACGCTTTAATTTCGTAGCCATCGGCGCGAAGTTTTGCCGTTTGTGCAGGCTGAATCGTATCGTTGAATTGCACGATCAAATAGGAAGAAGAAGTTGACGCCTGCGCTTCGGTACGCACCTGATTATTGACCGAAGCTTTGGTCATTTCCAACTGGACACTTCCGATGGAAACGGCTTTCGGAATTTCCTGCAACGGATCAAATTCCGCTGCGCGTAGCAGCAACATTCCTTTATTTTTCATTTTCGCATCCAGCTCCTGCAAGCGTGGAGAAGATTTGGCAGCACCCCTCGATTGCGTCTCATTGATTGAATCATCATTCATATTGGCCTGCGTGCGACCAGTAGCTAAAATCACAACCGAAGCAAAAACAATTAAAATTAATAGTAAAATAGCAACAGAGCGCGTCTTGAAAAAATTTGGCATAAACAATTTTTGAGACCGATGATTGTAAAAGAAGGTGAAGCATGAAAAGGATTTTTCATGCTTCAGGTAGATAACGAGGGAATCTCAAAGCCTCAGATGAGCAGGGGTA
>JAYVRW010000420.1:0-37749 GCA_043775925.1 Blastocatellia bacterium | reverse complement strand
GAGTTAACATCTGCCACCTGTTGGTTTGAGTAACGCACGGCAATGACCTGCTCCGTGCCGGACTGCAACACGATGCCCAACGGTAGCGCATTCGGATTGTAAGATGTCTCCTCCGCCAACGTTTTGCCGACGACTCCGAACCTCCGCATCAACTTGCCATTGACATACACCTCCGACGCGCCGAGATGCGCCATTTCCAGATTCAACGCCACATTCGATAATTCCGGCGCGACGCGCAGATGCAAACGGAACCAGCCGATACCACGCCAACTGCTGTCTTCGGGCTTGGCAGCATCCGCCAGCGTTGCCCACGCGCGATCATCGAACTGCGGGTCAGCAAACTGAGGATCATCGCCGGGCGCATATTTCCAGCCGAGCTTGTCGAGTTCAAAAGATTTGCCGTTTTGTAAACTGCCGAACGTGAGGGACGGAGTGGTTTGCGCTTGCCCGCTACTCGCAAGCAGCAGCAAGCAAATAACGATGACGCCACAATAAAACCGATCACGCAGCTTTCCTGCCATTAAACGAAGCTCCTGAAAATGAGTGTGTACTGCTTTGGCTGAGAGGCATTGTAGCACATCTGGGAGCGCAGGCGGCTCGCCTGCGTGAGAGAGCGTGCAACTGCGCTGCCCCTTACACAAGAGATTGTTTTCTCGAAGACTATTTCCTCCGCAAGGTACTTTGCTTTGCTGCGCTCGCAAAGGCGCAGGCGAGCCGCCTGCGCTCCCTGGGATTATTTCGTTTGCAGAAACACATGGACGCCTTTTTTATTCGACGTAATCACATCAGGCAATTTATCGCCGTTCATATCAGCAATGGTGAACTGTGTGCCGACGCCGGAGTCGGTATCAATTTCGTGCTTGATCCATTTCACTTCAGTTTTAGTACGCTGTAATTCAAACCAGACAACGACTGCCGGATCGCTCGGATTCACATCACCCGTCGGCCCGTGTGCCCAATACCGCTTACCAGTCACAAAGTCCATCACACCGTCACCATTGATGTCGGCCAGCATTAACGAATGGGTTTGCGAAATTGAATTATCTATTTCGTGCTTGATGAATTCGATCTGACCGCCTGTGCCTTTTTTCTGCTCGAACCACCAGATGCCAACTTTGTGCGCGGAACTGGTGATGACATCGTTCAGTCCATCTTTGTTCACATCGTAAACCAACATCTGCGCGCAATCTTCGCCTAAATCAGCTTTGACGAATTTCCACGAACTGGCAGTACGCGGATCAAGCGGAGCTTCCCAATAGCCTGTATTTATGATGACATCGTTGCGTCCGTCGCCGTTGATGTCGCCCACGCCAAGTCCGTGCGAGTAGCGAAAAACACCATCAGTTTTGGCTGTCTCTTTGGTTGATTTAAGGCTGATCGGATGTTTAGTGAATTCGCCATTCACGTCAGTCCCCGGCTCAAACCAATTCATCTGTGAATCGTCTACCGAAAAAATCAGCGCAGGTTTCGCATTATTGGGTCGGCTGTAATCTCGTTTTTTTACTTTTTGCAGAATGCCATAGAAGCCTCCACTGCCGAGATCATTCAACCCGGGAGAAAGCATCAGATCACCCAACGCAGGGCTTTCATTGCAGGCATTCGCGGCGATTTTATGCGTCGCCCAGACCCCGCCTTTTTCGCCGGGATTTTCACGCCACAGCACCGCCGGAATCCCCGGTGTATCAATCAGAATCTGATCAATCCAGCCATCGTTATTCACATCCCAGGCGTAGTTGACGAATGAATTGCTGTAGCCTTTTGCCGCATCGAAGGACTGCGCCGGAGCAATTTCGTGCGGCTTCCAATCTGGCGCTTCGTACCAGAAATTTCCCGCTATCACGTCTATTTTGCCGTCGTGATTAATGTCGCCGACTGCGACGCCTTCAGAACGGAATTCTTTGTCGAGCGTGAATTTTTGAAATTTAACTTCACGTCGCTCACGTGCCGAAGAAATAACTGTTGCGCCAACAATAATGCCAGCCGCAATCGCGAGCAGTGTCATCATTCGAAAAAAATAATTCTTCATCTTTACCATTTGCCTTTTGATATTTAATTTTTGCCTTTTGATTTAATCTGCTTCTGGACGTGGTGGATTTGACCAATGTTCGCGCGGGTCTGCGCCACTAACGATAACGCCCTTCGCGTGCCAATCAAGATAAGCAGTCACTTCAGCATTACAAAATCGTAATGTCAACCCGCAGCGTCTACGGTCTGATTCGTTCGCTTTCGATCCGTGCAGTAACAAATCGGAATGCATCGAAATTTCTCCGGCCTTCAAAATATTATCGAAGGGTTCCCCCAATTCTTCCGCATTCGCTACGGATTGATACAGGATTTCTGATTCATCATTTTCGTGCATGCTCGCCGTCAATTCGCCGTAATGGTGCGAGCCGGGAATAAACCGCATCGCTGCATTTTCAACCTCAGCATCATCAATCGCCAGCCAGACGGTCACGGCTTTTGATGGAGTCAGCGGCCAATATGCCGCATCCTGATGCCACGAAACTTTCTTGCCATCGTGCGGCATTTTGCAGAAAAAATGCGATCCCCACGCAACGACATTTTCGCCAAGAAGATCTTTGACGTAAGTAACAATGCGCGGATGCGTGAGCAAGTCGTACACTTTGCCATGCTTCATGTGCGCCGTTGTGATGGAATAACTGTCTTTTCCTTCGGCTAAATACTGCGCCAATAAGCCATCAAAATATTTGCGAATGTCGCTGGCTTCAGCATCGTCGAAGATACGAATTCCCGTCAGAAATCCGCTTGTATTGAATTCAGCAATTTGCTCACGCGTCAATAATTTCGGATCGTCTATCACGCTCGGATGAAAGCGCAAATCGCGTGGCTGCGAATGAATGTCATTGATTTCAGGGGTTGGTACTGGAATGAAAGGTGTCATAATTTATTTCAGGTTAAATAGACCACAGATTAGGCGGAGAATGCGGATTTTCGCAGATCAGCGTAAACCCGCTTGATCCGCGTTTTCCGTGGTCTATTGTTTTACAAAACTTACTAACCAATTCGTCACGCGCTCGACTTGCTCCGGCACGTTATTGTGCCCTGTTTCCAACGCCAGCATCAATTCCTTCTTCGCCGTAATCACATTGTAAGCCGAGTACATCGAAGTCGGCGGACACGTTTCATCATTAAATCCCCACGTATAAAATCCAGGGACTTTCACGCGGCGAGCGAAATTCACTACGTCATAATATCTGGTCGTTTCAATTTTTTCCTTCGTGCGCAGCGAGCCTTCGCCGCTGGCACGAAACATGTGAGGCCAGCCGCCAGCGCGATTGTAAAGGTAGCCCGTTACGTCCGCCAACGCGGGATAGTACGCCGCTAAAACTTTTACGCGCTCATCCAACCCAGCCGTCACAATCGAAAGCGCTCCGCCCTGCGAGCCTCCAGTCACAGCTAAATTTCTGCCATCAAATTTCGGATGCCCGACCAAAAAATCATTGGCACGAATGCAGCCCAAATATACGCGGCGATAATAATAACGGTCTTTGTTATCGAGATTAAAATTCATGTATCCAGCAACTGCGCTGCGTCCAAGCGAGTCGTAAACTTCCTGCGGCAAATTCACCGGCAGCCCGTGAATACCGATCTGTAACGAGATAATTCCCTTCTCCGCCAAATCAGGACGACCACGATATGGACGAATGCCTGCACCGGGAACATCCAGCACCGCCGGATATTTTCCTTCGGCTTTTGGTTCAGACAAAATTCCGTACAAGCGGCTTGGAACCGCTCCGCCATCACCGCTCACATTTTGCAAACTGACGTGGTAGACGTTCACCGTTGAGGTGCAATATTCCGGCAACAAAGTCAGCCGCGCATCCATCGGAATTTTGGCTAACGATTCTTTGCCCGATTTCCAGAACGCATCAAAATCTGCCGGATCAGTCTGCGTCGGTTTGATCGTTTCAGGAGCAAAACCCGCCGTCGCCAAACCGCGATATTTCCTGCCGTACATTTCCGTCGTAGCGATGATGCGCAGGAAGCCCGCTTCCTTCATCGTCCCCGCTTCAATCATCAAACCTTCCGTCGGAACGCTGGTTGTTTTTTCAGTCGTTGGCGGCATCTGCTCCGCCCCAAAACTGTAGCTTACTTTGGCGTCAGGCACAGGCTGCCCATCCTGAATCACAGTAATTTTCGCTTTCACATTTTCGCCCGGTTGATACAGCCAATTCGTGTGATCCAACGAGACGCGCACTGCGACTGTACCAATCCGCTGCTGCGCCTGCGCTACCGAAATGAACAGCGCGAGAAGTACCGCGCTCAAACAAATTTTCTTTGCCATACATCTGACCATGGAAGATTCTCCTGAAAATGAATTTAGGTACTTAACGACTGGAGCGCGAGCGTCTCGCTTGCCCCGCGAACGCGTGAAACACCACTCGTGTACCCGCGGCGAGCGGCTCGAATTATCCTCAGGGTATTTCCTCACCACAGCGTTTGCATTGCTCCGCTTGCAAACAGGGCAAGCGGGACGCTCGCGCTCCAGTCATACTTATTTTTAGAATTGCAAAAGTAAATTAGCAGATGTTAGGGTAAATGGCTATGAAGATGGAGCCAACAATTTCAGTCCGCTGCACACGCTGCGAAATCATCATCGAAAGGGTCACGATTGACTCAATGATTTATTGTTTGGAGTGTCGAAAATGGTGTCGGGAAATCGAAGAAGATGAACCTCTCCGCTGTGAAGCTTCAGAAAAAATTCGTGATGGGCATTGTTGCTGATTTGGACTTGGGGCTTTGATTTTTGGTCTTTGTCATAACTCCCAAAGGTATCACTTTCCACCGAAAACGAATTCCTTTCGATACAAACCAAAGACCAAAATACAAAGCCCCAAGTCCAAATTATACTTGCGACATCAATATCGAACGACTGGCAGAAGCTCTCATATTCTGCCCCTGTTTATACGCGGCTATCGCATTCAAAATCGTCCGGCTGTCAGCCTTTAACGGAAGCGCCAGTTTATCGGCTTCCCTGATAAATGCTTCAAACTCACGGTACGACATCCGGCTAATTAGTTGGAACCGATCTTTGATCGAAGGCATTTTAAAAAGCTGCGTGAGTAACAAATAGGGATGCGCCCACATTTGCTCGCTCATCTGGATGCTGGTCGTTCGCTGGTAAAGGTAAACCGATTCCAGAAAACTAAATCGCAGCGTCATCCAAAACGCCTGAATTTCGTATTCATCGTGCTCAGATTTTGTAATAAAATTCTGCCCTTTGGGTAAATAAAAGAGGTCGTCAAAATTTTCCTCTGAAGCGACTCCGGCCAGGCGATTCACTTCCTTCAGGACTTCTAAATCCAGCTTCATCGAAATGGTTTGACGGGATTTGATAACTCGATCAATGGTCGAATCGGGAGAAACGCACGACCTGAGAATTCGGATAAACCGATCCTGTTGCAACGGGTAAATAACACCAAAAGACTGAAAATCATTTGATTCAAACGAGGGAGAAGTTTCTTGCAGAGTGAGGTAAGGCAACATAAATATAACGCCTGAAGACTGCGAACGCATGCGGCTATTAGCGTGCAGGTCATTGCTTTTTTCCGGGGATAGCTTCTTCTGCCCTCACTTATTTGAGACTAACAGAGAGCTGCTTCAGCACCGTCCAGATTTCCATGAAGAAAGTTTGTTTAGACAAAAATAGAAGAGAGGGCAATTGCCTAAACTTCAGGGTAAAAGATAAGTGAGAACTGAAGGCTTACTTATACGATTAGTGACGAATTCTGTCAATCAGGAAATTCCAGTCCAATTCACCTGGCTAGTAAATACGGTGAATCAGGCTTTATTTTCAGGAATAGTTAGGTACTTGAATGAACTTTGCGACCAAATCAATTGAGAGAAATTCATGGTACCAACTGTGATTATAAAATAATCACTAAGCAGAGCAGGGTTACGACAACAATTTCCATCCGCTGCCCGCGCTGCGAAATCATCATTGAAGGCGTCACTGACGATACGATGATTTATTGCCTAGCCTGTCGCAAGTGGTGTCGTGAAGTGGAAGAGAATGAGCCTGCCCGATGTGATATTCGTGATGGACATTGTTGCTGACAATGCTTTGACTCAAATCTTATAGCACCATTGACCACAAAAATGCTGGATGCGAACCGCCCATTGCCTGTGGCACAACTTCTTGACAGAGCTTCATACCATTGCTGCCATTGGTCAAAATCACCAACCCGATTTTTTCCTTTTTATACGCCACGACGAAATTCATAAAGACTCCGTTATTATTGCCCCAGTGCCAGAAAGAATCTCCTGGCTGGGTCTGCTGCAATCCCCAGCCAAGTCCCCAGGAAATATTGTCACGCACTTTGATCTGTGGCTTCAGCATTTCTACAATAGTTTTATCGGTCAGATGAAATTGATCTTTCTTTGCAGGTTTCAGGATTTCGATTACGAAGCGAGCATAATCTTCTGCTGTGGTGTGCAAACTCGCCGCTGCATTCGCGTTACCTGGTTTCATTTTATTCACAGGCTTTTCAGCTTTGTTGTGTCCTTGTGCAAAATTTGCTTCGTACCTGTCAAGCCAGACAAAACTACTATTTTTCAGCCCCAATGGTTTAATGACCTGATCGTGAAGGTATGTCGCCAGTGGTTGATGTGTCAGAGTCTCAACGACCTTTTGCAGATAGACAAACCCTTCTCCCGAATAAGAAAATTTCTCGCCTGGAGTAAAATTAATTTTTAGCGGCTTTCCAAATGGTCGCCAGTTCGGAAAGCCGGGGCTATGCGTCAAGACGTGCCGCGCCGTAATAAGTTGTAATTCCGGTTCTTCTGGAAGGTACGGTTCCGGCAAATATTTTGTCAGCGGGGCGTCAAGTTCCAACAAGCCTTTTTCGTAAAGTTTAAGTACGGCATACGCAAAGATCGGCTTACTCAAACTGGCAGCTTCAAAAATGGTTTCAGTAGTCACGGGTAATTTTGTTTCCGCATTTCTATCGCCGTAGCTCCGGCTCCAAACAAGATTCGCATCCCTGATCAGTGCTATGGAAAGCCCTGCCACCTTCAGTTGTTGTCTTATTTCCGGGACTAATTTTTCAAGGTCAGCAATCAGCGACTTAGTAGATGAATGATTTTTTAATGGCGCGGATAACTGCTCAGCCAACGCCAACCCACTCAAGGCGGCGACGCTGGATTGACTGATGAAATTTCGACGAGAAAGAAATTGCGGCTTCATAGATTCTCTTTTGCTGATAATTAATATGTCTCGAAAATATCCATTGACTCTATCCTGATACTTTAATTGTGCCGCTTGACTCAACTTGAGTAAAGGGCGAATATTCTCAGTCTTTCCATTCAGATTTATTCGCGTAAGTTGTTCATCAAAGGGAAACTCAAAACTTATGACTCGTCCACGTAGAATACTTTTTGCCTGCCTTGTACTCCTTATAACTATTGGATTGCAAGCACAACAACCAGCACCATCTCCAAATCCGCTCAAAGGCCTGCAATTCCGCAGCATTGGCCCGTATCGCGGCGGTCGCGTCACGGCTGTCAGTGGAGTCACTTCGCAGCCCAATGTCTATTACTTCGGCGCGACTGGCGGAGGTGTTTGGAAGTCCGTAGACAGCGGCACGAATTGGGTCAATGTCTCTGATGGATTTTTCGGTACGGGTTCCGTCGGCGCAATCGCAGTCAGTGAATCTGATCCGAATATTCTTTATGTCGGGATGGGCGAAGCTCCGATTCGCGGCAATGTTTCGCACGGCGATGGCGCTTATAAATCAATGGATGCGGGCAAAACGTGGAAGCGCATCGGCCTTGAAGATACACGCCACATCTCGCGCATTCGCATTCATCCGAAAAATCCTGACATCGTATACGCCGCCGTGCTTGGGCATATTTTTGGTGCTCATGATCAGCGCGGCGCCTATCGCAGCAAAGACGGCGGCAAGACGTGGGAGAAAATTTTCTACAAAAATGAGCTTACCGGAGCGATTGATTTGATCCTTGATCCAAGCAACGCGAACGTGATTTACGCCGGAATGTGGGAAGTCAAACGGACGCCTTACAGTTTGGAAAGTGGCGGCAAAAATGGCGGGCTGTTTAAGTCTACGGACGGCGGCGATACGTGGACAGAAATCACGCGCAATCCCGGCGGGCCAAAAGGCGAGAACATCGGCAAAATCGGCGTGACCGTTTCGCCGGTGAATCCTGAACGAGTGTGGGCAATCATCGAAGCCGAAGACGGCGGCGTCTTCCGTTCCGACAATGGTGGCAAAAATTGGACGAAGGTTAATGAAGCGAGAAACCTGCGCCAACGTGCGTGGTATTACTCACGGCTTTACGCTGACACGCAAAATGTTGATCGCGTTTACGTCCTGAATACGGGGCTTTATGTTTCCAATGACGGCGGCAAAACTTACGCATCAATTCCCGAACCACACGGCGACAATCACGATTTGTGGATCGCTCCAAATAATAATCAGCGGATGATTAATTCCAATGATGGCGGCGCGAATGTTTCAGACACCGGCGGAAAAAGCTGGAGCGAACAGGATCAGGCGACGGCTCAATTTTATCGTGTGCAGGTAGACAATGATTTTCCGTATCACATCTACGGCGCACAACAGGACAATTCGACAGTAAAAATCACCAGCCGTTCGCAGGGCTTCAGCATTGGCGCTCGTGACTGGGAAACTACGGCAGGCGCGGAATCCGGCTGGGTACAACCTTCGCCAAAAGATTCCAACATCGTCTTCGGAGGCAATTACGGCGGGCTGCTGGAACGCCTTGACCATCGCACCGGACAATCGCGTGACCTCAACGTTTACCCTGATAATCCGATGGGTTGGGGCGCGGATGGGATGAAATATCGCTTTCAATGGAACTTCCCGATTTTCTTTTCGCCGCACGATCCGAACACTTTGTACACGGGCGGCAATGTTCTTTTTAAGACTACGAATGAAGGACAAAGCTGGACGGCAATTTCGCCAGACCTGACGCGCAACGACAAGACAAAACAAGGCTCATCCGGCGGCCCAATTACGAAAGACAATACCAGCGTCGAATATTACTGCACGATTTTTTGTGGGATGGAATCGCCTGTCAAAGCCGGAGTGATATGGACGGGATCAGACGATGGCTTAGTCCAGGTCACACAGGATGGCGGCAAAAACTGGAGCAACGTCACAAAGAACATCAAAGACCTGCCCGAATGGATTCAGATCAATTCGCTGGACGCTTCGCCACACGATGCGGCTACGGCATACATCGCGGCGACGATGTATAAATCCGACGACAACAAACCGTATTTATACAAGACGAACGATTACGGCAGGGCGTGGAAGAAAATCACGAAAGGCATTCCTGACAGTGCTTTTACGCGCGTCATCCGCGAAGATCCGTATCGCAAAGGCTTGCTGTATGCAGGAACGGAGACAGGATTGTACGTTTCCTACGATGACGGAGAAAACTGGCAATCGCTTCAACTCAATTTGCCTATAGTCCCAATCACAGACCTCATCATTCAAAAACAAGCCAAGGATTTAGTCGTCGCTACACAGGGTCGTGCATTCTGGATTTTGGATGATTTGACTGTGCTGCACCAGATGAAAGATGAGGTTGCGAAAGCTGACGTTCACCTCTTCAAACCCGAAGATGCGTATCGCACAGTTGGCGGAGGCGCACCGCTTCCACCAACTGCCGCAGTCGGTCAAAATCCCGCTGCTGGCGTTGTGATCTATTACAATCTCAAAGCCAAAACTTCAGAAGAAGTCACACTTGAATTTCTGGACGCGGCAGGCAAATCCATCAAGAAATTCACGAGCAAACCAAAGCCGGAAGAAGGCGCGCCAACGCCAGCAGTAGCCGATGACGACGCGCCTCAAGGGAGAGGAGGCGGCACGCCGAAGGTCACTACCGAAGCAGGTCTGAACCGTTTCGTATGGGATACGCGCTACGCTGATGCAACGAAGTTCCCGAACTTGATTATGTGGGCTGGCAGCGTAACGGGGCCGAAAGCTGTCCCTGGAAATTATCAGGTCAAACTCACCGCTGGCGGCAAAACTTTGACTGAGAATTTCGAGTTTAAAAAAGACCCACGCCTTGCGACTTCGACAGAAGATTTCGCTAAGCAATTTGATTTACTGTGGAAGATTCGTACCAAGCTGAGCGAGACGCACGATGCAATTTTGAAAATTCGTGACGTGCGCAAACAGATTGATGACGTCACAAAACGCATCGCTTCACAGGCAAATTCCAAAGCTGTCATTGATGCCGGAAAATCTCTCAACGCAAAATTAACTACGATTGAAGAAGCCCTTTACCAAACCAAAAACCAGAGCAATCAAGACCCACTGAATTATCCAATCCGCTTGAATAATAAATTAGCTGCGCTCGGTGGATCAGTCAGCGGTTCTGACAATGCTCCCACCGATCAGGCGTATCAGGTTTATGATGATTTAGTTGGCAGGATTGATGCAGAATTGAAAAAGCTGGATGATGTGTTGAAGGCGGAAATACCCGCATTTAATAAGGGCGTGAAAGATTTGGAGATTCCGGCAGTAATGATTAAGTGAGGCTACCGACCGGAACGCAAGCGTCGGCTCCAAGCGTAACGTCATACCTTTTCTGGGAATCTTCCCTTTTGCAATTTCTTACGCCGCTTCCGCGACGTTGGCAAGCGGGGACGCTTGCGCTCCAGTCCGCTTCGCGTTTTGCACAGGCTTCATCTAATTCTCAAACTGCCGCGTCTTCTCTTCCACCACGCTGTACGGCATCGCTTCCCTCGGCGGTAATTGCTGCGTCGTTCCGCGCATCGGCATTTGGACAGGTATCGGAGTCTCAAGGCGTACCGGAGAATTTTGCGAATTTTCCAGCATTCTGATTAATCGCCTCACAATTAAGACCAACGCGGTAAATCCGGCAAAAGGAAAGAAAAACGAAATGGGAGGTCCGTGATGTTCGATGGATTCGATGGAGAGCATCAGAATTGTTCCCAGCGTGATCAGGAATAATCCGCTGATGCTGACCCATTGAATCGTTTGTAACAGTGACGCTTTGTCTAATTGATTCGCACTGCCCGGAGCGCCGATTTCCGTGACTACCGCACGCGCTGATTCAATCGCTTTGAGGTTCGTTCCGCAACGGGTACAGAATTTTTGACCACTTGAATTTTCAGTTCCACAATCCGGGCAATACATAAGATTCCAACTCCAAATTATCGTTCAAATTGTCGTGTCTGCTCTTCGACGACGCTGTAGGGAACTCCCACGGGGGGCAACTGCTGCGTCGTTCCGCTCGCTGGCAGATGCATTATTGGTGGAGCTTCTTTTGCAATAAGCTGCGGAGCATCCAACATCCTGATGAGCCGTCGGACGATAAGAATTAAAGCGACAAATCCGGCGATGGCAAAAAATAATCCAATCGGCGGATCGTTACGACCATGATCCGTCGCAAGAGTAATCAGATAAGCCCCCAGCGTAATCAGAAAAAACCCTCCCATACTCAACCATTGAATCGTGAGCAGGATCGAAGCCTTATCCAATTGATTTGAGCTGCCAGGTGCACTGATTTCCGTGACTACCGCACGCGCCGATTCGATGGCTTTGAGATTTGTTCCACAACGAGTACAGAATTTAAGCGCATTTGAATTTTCGGTTCCGCAATCCGGGCAATACATAATTTCTCCTGAGTCTGAGTGAGGTTGAGTAAAAGTAACTTAACGACAAGAAATCAAGAAGAGTTCACAGATTCTGAAAAAGGTACGATAGGCGTCCCGTCTGTCGCTGTCTTCTAACTCAGCACTTATCACTCAGCACTTTTCAACAGGCGGGACACCTATTGTACCTTACAGAATTTCTCGTGCATCGCCAAATCTGCGTGTTACGCGCTGACGATCAAAATATTCCAGGAGCGGAATCGCAAATTTGCGCGAGACGCCGGTTAAATCCTTGAAGGCTCCGACATCAATTTTTGCTCCGTACTCGGCTTTGAATTGTAATAACAATTCGCGGGTTTGCTCTAATGACTGACGATGAAAAACCAGTTCGCCGACTTTCACGAGTTCGCCACCGTTGATAAGCATTTGCGCAAATCGCTGTGCGCGGGCGGTATCAATTCCAAAGTTTGGGGCCGCGCCTCTAATCGCTTCATCCAATGAAATCGGTTGCAATCCGGCTTGCAAAAAGACTGTGGCTAAATGGTCTTTCGCCGCCTGTTCATCAGCAGAAAGCGCGACGCGATGCGTTGCTAACCTGATCAAATCTTTTTCAGTAATGACTTCGTTGCGTTCTGATAAATTGGCGATGACGGCTTTGAAAATTTCGACCGGTAACTTAGCAAAGATTTTTTCGCGGAGTTCTTCGCGTCCGTACCCGGATTCCAACGGAGATTTTTTGTGAAAATCTTTCAGCAACTCCCGAACTTTTTTGGCTAAAACTTCAAATGGTTCACGCGCCATCCAGAGGTTGACCGCCGCTGTGATAATCCGGCGCGATTTCGTAGCCAGTTCAATTGCCTGCTTGATCTCGGCATCGCTGGCCCCACTTCGGGCAGCTAACGAAGCCTGATTCATGCCCTGCATTCCGGCGAATTCAATCAATAAAATCAGGCGTTCCAGCGGTTCACTGGATTTTAATTTTTCCAGATTTCCAATCACTTCAGGAGCATTGCGCAGGCGATGTTTATTGGGGATCGAATCAACAATCACGCCGCCGCCAATCGTCAGTGAAGGTGAATAACTCCGCACGATGAACCGATCTGTTGGCAGCGTCAGCAATGGTGATTCCAACCGAAGCTGCGCATAACAATTTTGTCCGGCGAGCAATTCTGTTTGACCTAATAAAATCACACGAGCGATGACTTCTGACGTGCCATGATGCAAGCGGACTCGCGCCCGTGAACGAAGCGGCCTGGCGGCTGTTTTCAGTAATTGCAAATGAACATCCAGCATGGGAGAAACTGCCAATCTTCCTGCCGGAGCCAAGACTTGACCACGCGAAACTTCAGCGACATCAATGCCTTGCAAATTAATCGCGGTGCGCTCTCCAGCTCTGGCTTCATTCGTAGATTTTCCGTGAACCTGTAAGCCACGAACTTTAGAAGTCCGCGCATCTGATGGCAGCAATTCCAATTCTTCGCCGGATTTAATCAGCCCTGAAATCAGGGTTCCCGTAATGACTGTGCCGAATCCTTTGATCGTAAAAACGCGATCAATCGGCAACCGTGAAATCGCATTGGCATCACGCGGAGTCGCCTTGTTGGCGAGCTGCGCCAGTGCCTTTTTCAGGTCTTCAATCCCTTGTCCGGTTTTGGAAGAAACGCGAACGATGGGAGCGTTGGCGAGAAATGATCCGGCGACATATTCGCTTACTTCTTCTTCGACGAGATCGGCTAATTCTTCGTCCACCATGTCAACTTTGGTGAGGACGATCAGACCGGACTTCACTTCGAGCAGGCGACAAATATCAAAATGTTCGCGGGTTTGCGGCATCACACTTTCGTCAGCGGCAACGATGAGCATGACGACATCAATGCCGTGTGCGCCCGCCAGCATATTTTTGACGAAACGTTCGTGACCGGGAACGTCTACGAATCCGAAATGAACATCGCCCACCATCAAATCAGCAAAGCCAATATCAATGGTGATGCCGCGTTCTTTTTCTTCTTTGAGACGATCCGCGTCTACGCCTGTCAGGGCAAGCACTAACGAGGTTTTTCCGTGGTCAATGTGTCCGGCAGTGCCGACGATTATCCGTTTCATAAATAAAAAATTACTTAAAAATTCTCAACGCCAAGGGACAAAGAGGCAAGGGGTCAAAGAGATACAAAATACGATCCTTTGATCCCTTGTCTCTTTGTCCCTTGGCGGTAAAAAACTCTCAACCTATCTGATAGCTTAGTGGATTGAAAAGGGATTGTCGAAAGCGACGAGGGGTGTCCGACCAACTATCTGGCTGGTCGGACGGTTTGAGGACACCTACTGAAGAGCTTTAAGTGGGCGTGATTTTTCTTCTTCGAGAATCTGGCGTAATTTCTTTGCCTGTTCTGCGCTTAATTCCTGACGAATATCAATCATCATTTGCCATTGTGCCTGCACGATATTGGCATCGGCAGCGCCTAATTCTCTGGCTTTTTTCTCAACATCGGCGCGGTCGAAATTGTCACTGAATAAGGCAGCATCCAAAACATCCGCATAAGAACGTCGAAGGCGATTCAAATCTCGTATCTTCAACGCATTCTGCTGGCGGATTTTTCGGATTTTTCCCACCTGCTCCGGCGTCAGGTCAAGTTCACGCATGGCGCGTTCCATCGCCGCTGACTGCGGACGCCCAAGTAAGCCAGGTTGCGGAGGATTTTGATTTTTCGCTGGCGGTATAACTTCTGACGTTGAATTATCGCCAGATGATTTCTCCGCCTGTGCCGCCTGCTCCATGCGCAAAGCACGCCTTTTTTGCATCGGAGTCTGCGCCGCCGTCAGCGTCACCAAAAACAATCCCAGCAAAGTTACAGCACAACTGAAATTAATTATTTTTTTCATCATCGCCTCCTGTTCCAGTCGAGGAGAACAACCACTCAGTCACAGTTTGTTTATTGCCATCGGCGACTAAGGCATCTAAAGATTTCTGCTGCTGTTTTTTCAATTGCAGCGTCGCGTTCTTCAAATCAGATTGATGCGCCGACGTTAATTTTGTTTCCAGATTCGCTAATTGTAAGCGCGTCTCCTGTTGCGATTGAAGTTGGACTTTGGCAACGGCGGTCTGAATCATTTGCTCAGCTTCTTCACGCGTGAAAACATTTTGAGCCTGAACGGTATTTACTTTTTCAACTGAGACAGTCGGCACACCTTTGGCTTGTTCGATAGGAGGCTTAGAACCGTTATTCATTACCGCCAGAAACACCAAAGCGGCAGCCGCTGCGGTCGCCAATCCTGAACTAACCTTGAACCACATCGGGACGAGGCTGACAAATTCGCGGAGCGCATCCATCGCCGTGCGCGGAATGGTCACTTGAATCGCTGGGATAAGGGGCAACTGCCACGTACTCAGCTCAGCCCGCGTATGCTTGAATGACTGTAATTCCAAACGGCAATCAGCACATTGCAATTGATGACTTTCGAAGTCTCTGCGCTCAGTGGCATTCGCTTCGTGATACAAAAAAGCCATTAGCAATTCTTTTTTTCCACAATTGTTTTCGTTACTCATAACTCTCTCCAAGTTCGCCCTTACTTCGTGCGGACTGCTCTTGCAGAAACACGCACGGAGTAAGTGTGTGTCCTGTGCACTACTACGCCCTTACTTCGTGCGGGCTTCTGCAAAAAAACTTCTGCAAAACTCATCATCGAACCTGACTTAGCCGGAGCCGCATTTGCTGCAATCCGGTGTAAAGTCTCGATTTGACTGTGCTGAGCGGAATCTTCAGAATTTCTGAAATTTCGAGAAACGTCATTTCTTCATATTCCTTCATCACAATAATCTGCCGCATTTCAGGGGGCAAAGCCTGCAACGCTTTTCTAACTAAAGCTGCCTGTTCATCGCGCTGCATCCGATCCGGTAAGCTTTCGATTTTTGCATCTTCAATTTCCCAGCGTTTGCCATTTTCATCTTCAGCGTCCAGTGAATAACTCACGATGGAGGATTGTCGTCGCCGCGAATGACAGGCATTCAACGTAATGCGGTACATCCACGAAGAAAATTTTGCATCGCCGCGAAACTTGCTTAAGTTTCGATATGCGGACAAAAACGCTTCCTGACAAGCATCCCGCGCTTCTTCATCGCGTCCCAGCATCCGAAAAGCGAGGCTGTAAATCGGTCGTTCCCAGCGTTTCACCAATAGACTGAACGCTTCTGTTTCCCCTGACAACGTTCGAGCAATCAACGAATTATCACTGATTTCAACTTCAGAGTTTTGAAACTCGCTCATTGTTTCGACAACTACGCTCATAAATTTTTCGGTCTGTTGCGCTGTTCGTGTCAGTTACTACATCCCAGCAAGCTAGAAAATTCAGGATTAGTCATGCTCCATCAACAGCCGGCAACAGACCAAATATAACTGACAACGAAGGTTAAGACGCAACGCAACTGTATTTGGTTGGAAAAAGTTATTGTTTCAACAGCCCTGATTTGTTACGATCAAGTTGCATGAGCTTGCAGCGCCGCTACCCCCGCTCGGTAACCCCATTCCGATCAATTCTTTAGCAACCCGCCCGACAGATGTTATGGCTGTACCTTCAATTAATCTGAGCGTGTTTAAAGTCCGAACAATAGTTATTTTAGTCCTCATCCTGTTCAGTGCTGCCCCCGTAGCATTTGTCGGATGGCAGCTCATCAGGATTAATACCGCTACTTTGAAGGGCAAAGAGCAAAACTATCAGGTGCAAACCGTTCGTAGCAAAGCTCGTCAGATTGAGCTTTATGTGCAGGGTTATGTGGCGCAAGTTAATTCCTACGCGCGAGCCTTTGAAATGACCGGGAATTTGATGCAAGCGACCACACCCCTTGGACAGGAAAATTTAGCGCGAACCCTGGAAGACGATCCAAATATTCTCGCCTTTGCGGTGGCTCCAAGCCAGGATTTGAACAACTTCAGCGTCGCCGCCAATACGAATAAAATTACCAATGAAGAAATTCGCGCGGCGATTAACGAAGCTGCCAGTTCGACCAGTACCGGCAAATCATATTTAGGCTCACCCTTAATCTTACAGGCTTACAAAGAACCCGCCTTAGTGGTAGCAAAACCGGTCAAGCGAGGTAATGCGATTGAAGGTATCGTGCTGGCAGTCGTCAGTA
This sequence comes from Blastocatellia bacterium, assembly GCA_043775925.1. Taxonomy (GTDB): domain Bacteria; phylum Acidobacteriota; class Blastocatellia; order RBC074; family RBC074; genus JAFDVL01. The sequence goes on along the minus strand of JAYVRW010000420.1, from coordinate 20,989 downwards.
TGCAGAAAGTATTTTCATTGGTCGCACAGAAAGGAAATCTTGACGAATGGAAATTGCTCCACGGCGAAAACACCATCTTTTTTGTGGTTGATAACGAAGGCTATTATGTCGCTCATCCTGATGAACAACTGGCTTTTAAAAAGCAGGATGCACGCTACATGAAAGCCGTTCGTGACTGGCAGGAAAGTAATCCGCAAATTGCCGCGACTTCGGCATTTTCTATTGAACGTAATAATGAAGCCTTGAAGATGCTTGGCAGCTATGCGACAGCTCAGCTTAATGACACACAGCGACTTGGGGTCGTAGCTTTAGTCAACGAAGAAGCTGCTTACCTCTCCGCTGCCACGATGCGTTCGCGCACGATTTGGAACTCGATGATCGTGACGGTCATCGCCATTATTCTCGGTCTGGTCTTCGCTCGGATGTTTAGTATCCCAATTGAAAAGCTGGCAGAAAGTGCCCGCGCCATCGCCAAAGGTGATCACACTCGCCGGATTGAATTATACGGCAGTCCTAAAGAGGTCAACACTCTCGCTAATGACTTTAATAAAATGGGTCAGGAAATCCAAAAAAGGATTTCCGAAATTCAGGCGGCTTCGGCGAAGAACAAGCGCATGTTTATTGGCTCTGTGCATTCGCTGGCCATGGCGATTGACGGCAAAGACCCCTATACACGCGGACATTCGCAGCGCGTCATGGTGTATTCCGAAACTATTGCGAAGCTCATGGGAATGGATGCCGATGAGGTCGAAAAAATCCGTATTTCGGCGTTACTTCACGACGTTGGGAAAATCGGAATTGAAGACCGCATTCTGCGTAAACCTGCTGCACTCACTGATGTAGAATTCACGATCATGAAAAAACATCCCGAAATCGGCGGCAAAATCATGCAGGAAAATCCTGACATGCAGGAATATATTCCTGGCATGTCAATGCATCACGAAACGATGGACGGCAAAGGCTACCCGCTGGGACTCAAAGGCAACCAACTACCAATGATGGCGCGGATTGTCAGCGTCGCCGATTGCTTCGATGCGATGACGACCAATCGTCCGTATCAACGTGCGATGACGTTTGAAGTGGCAATTGATCGCATCAATACTTTTATTGGCTCGCGCTATGATGAGAAAGTTGTCCGTGCGCTTGAAGAAGCGATCACAGGTCGTCATATTACTCCCGACCCGCGTATCAACAATGTTCCTGATAATGGAATCAAGGTTGAGGTGATGGCAGGCTAATTCGTTTTTTTACTAATCCAGTTTATTTTTCTATGGATTTAAAGCAACCGCTACAAGAATTATTGCGCAAAACTTCGGGTGCCTCCGGCGCGATCCTGATTGATAATGAAGGTGAAGCCATCACCTATCTTGCCAAGGAAGGTGTCGAGACATTAAGTGAAATCAGCGAAGATGAACGAGTTCGTTTGATTGGAGCTTATCAGCGAATTTTGTTGCGTGAGTGCAAACGCACAGTGGAAGAAATGCGAATTGGAAAACTGAGCAACATCGTCATTCGCTACGAATCAGGCATCGTCGCAGTCAGGGCTTTAAAAGAAGAGTACGCGCTCGTCCTGATTGGCTGTCACGAAATGTTGATCGGACAGGGATTGTTTTATCTCAACAAATACGCTGAAATTATTGATTCCGACCTATGACCATTCGACTACGGCTTTAATGAACCCTGCTTTGGCATCCAACCACGTCGGAAATTTTTCAATCAATTCATCTTTGTTGACGCGATGCGTGATCCACGGATCAATGCTGATCTGACCGGATTCCAGCAGTGAAATTGTCCGCTTGAAATCCACGGCTGTCGCATTGCGGCTGGACATCACTGTCAATTCACGACGATGAAAATCCTGATCGCGGAACGTGACAAACTCCAAATGTAAGCCCACCAGAATAAGTCGCCCGCCATTCGCTGGAAATTCAAATGAATGATTCATCGAAGCCGGATTTCCTGTCGCGTCAAAGACGACCGAAGGCATTTCCCCCTTCGTCAAATCCGCAATTTCCTGGAGCGCATTTTCACCTGCAACAACTGTCGCCGCAACGTTGAAATTTTCACGCGCAAATCGCAGGCGATCTGCGCTGACATCCATGGCGATCAGGTTGACACCCGCTGCCTGAGCCTGTGCGATGACTGCCAGTCCAATCGGGCCAGTGCCGATAACCAGCACATTCTCGTCCGGTTTTAATTGCGCACGTCCCACCGCGTGCCCGCCAATACAAAGCGGCTCAACCAAAGCCAATTGATCGGTATTGAGCGTTTCCGAAGTGTGCAGCTTTTTCAATGGCACTGAAAAATATTCCTGTAATCCGCCGTCTATGTGAACACCGAGGCATTGCAATTTCACACAACAATTCGTTTTGCCATTACGACACGCCAGACACACACCGCAATTCAAATACGGCTCAATCGCGCAACGCATTCCATTTTTCAGTCCAAAATCATTGCTGCCCGCTGCGACAATTTCGACACCGAGTTCGTGACCAAGAATTCTGGGATAGGTAAAAAACGGCTGCTTACCACGAAAGGCGTGGAGGTCTGTTCCACACATGCCAACGCGGGAAATTTTGACAATTGCTTCTCCAGTTTTGGATTGTGGTTCAGGAATGTCAGCGGTTGAGAAACTGCCGGGTTGATCAAGGATAATCGTTTTCATGCTCAGGCTACTTTTTTTATTTGCTGTGAGTATTCGGATATTTGGCGCAAAGTGTTTTCCTTTTTGTGAACATTTTTTATTTGCTGCGCGAGGCTTAAGGCTTTTTCGACCCTCCCATCTTCAGCAAAATTTATAGCGATCTCTGCCAGGACGCTGGTAGCGTCCAAACTGTCTTGAAGATCAAGTGAAGTTGCGCCTTCTTGCGCGGCAATCACAGCTTTGCCCCACACCTCGTCAGCCTTAAAAAAGGCTTTTATGTGATGCAGGGATTGGGCAATGTGATGCAAAAGCTCTGCTTGTTGCCAAGCGGAAAGGCTTTCCGCCATTGCGCATTTCTCCGCCTCGTCAAAGACCGAAATGGCTTTTTCCAGATGACCGATGGAAGCCAGATATGCAGCGACCGCCTGCAATGCCTCGCTCTTTTCATAACATTCGGGCATCAACTGTGCCGCGCCGTAAGCCTGCCGCCAATGCTCCCTCTCGACAAGCCAACGCACAGTCGCCAGCAGAGACAGGCTGCTGTCTTCCTCATCTGTCAGGGATAAAGCAAGACTTATCGCAGCAAAACTTTTTGTCTCGTCTTGCGATCCCAAAATATTCTGGAGTTGCTCAATTTTTTCAGCATCGTCGTTCATAGTTTTTATTCAAGCACAGCTTTCGCATATTTGGACAGTAATATTTTGATCTCCTGTTTTTCCAAACCTGGAAAGCGCAATGACCAATGCCCTTCGCCAAATTGCGGTGTGTATTCAGCAATCCCACCATTCAGCCTCGGTTCAATGATTTTGGCCATCACACCTGCAATTTTTTCATCCTGATAAATGGCACGAATTGGCAAATTGAATTTATAATCAGGCAGCGTCTTCTCAAAAACTGAAACACCGTCTTCGTCCACTCGAAATGCGCTCGGGTTGGTGCCATTCAACCCAGGATAAAGTGTGAGCGTGATTTCATTCATCGTCAAAATCCAACCTGACTAATTTTCTTTTCATCCATCTGCGGCGCATATTTCTTCACCTGATCTTTGATCTCATCAGCTTTGCCAATCAAAGTAAAAACTAAATTATCAAGCGGATAATACTGATGAATAATGCGCTTCACATCGGCGGCGCTCAAGGCATCAATTTTAGCAAAATAATCATTAACCTCGCGTTCATCAAGTCTGTAAAAATCCCACTCGACTAATTGCTTTGCCAATTGGTCGCTGGTCTCAATCTTTGGCGGATACGTGCCTTTGATGTACGCCTTCGACGATTTTAATTGCTCTTCGCTCAAGCCTTGCTCGTGCAATTTCTTCAAAATATCCAGCGCCAAATCAATCGCCTGCACCGTAGTTTTATTTTGCGTATACGTCGAAATCACAAATGGCCCGGCAACCTGCCTTTCCGTAAATGCAGCGCGCGCGCCGTAGGTTAATCCCGAACTGACGCGCAAAGCATCATTCAACATCGAAGTGAAACGACCTCCGAAGACAGTATTCACGACCTCAATTCCAGCGCGATCTGGATTATTTTTGGCAATCCCTGTGTTGCCAATCAGGAAATAAGTTTGCGTCGAATCGGGCTTGTCTACGAGCAATAATTTTTTGCCCTTGAAAGCAATCGGTTCAGACAATGCCAGAGTCGCGGCAGTTCCTTTTCGCTTCCAGTTTCCGAATTTATTTTTCAAAGCATTCAACATCGAAGCCGTTTCAAAATCACCTACGACGGCAATCGTCACGGCTTGCGGGCCATAATTTTTTTCATAAAAATTCATCACATCTAATCGCTTAATCGCCGCTAGAGATTTTTCATCGCCATCCACCGGACGTCCATACAAATGCTGTCCGTAAAGATAAGCGTTAAAATAATTCCCGCTCACCGCCTGCGCCTGATCTTTTGCTTGTTTGATGCCGTCAATGCGTTGCGCCAGGAGCTTATCAACTTCAGCTTGCGCAAAGGTCGGATTCATTAAGACATCCGCCAGCACGTCCAAACCAAGCGTGACATCCTTTTTCAAAAATTCTCCCTGCCCACGCATAAAATCTTGTCCGGCTCCAAATTCCAGAGTGCCGCCAACAAAATCCAATTCTGAAGAAATTTGCTCAGAAGTCCTTATTTTCGTGCCTTTGCGCAATAAATCTGCGGTCACGGAAGCAACGCCTTCTTTGCCGGCGGGATCGCTAATGGAGCCAGCACGAACGCCGATACTGAGGCTGACAATCGGGACTTCGGTTTGCGGCATCAAAATAATTGTCAGGCCGTTGGGCAATTTCGTTTTTTGATACGGCGGAAGTTTGAGCGTCTGTTGGGCGAACGCTACGACTGAAAAAACGAGGAAGATGGTCAGCAAGAAAGTTGGTTTACGCATAATTTTTATCGAAAAAATCTTAGGAGGAAGGACACGAATTATTTCAGATTTACCTCGAAAATTCTTGCGGCTGCGCCGCCTGATGTGCGGAAAGGCTGTGGCTTTCCGCGATGCTCATTGATTTCCGGGCTGCGCCCGTCTCTCCATGTTTGGGCATAGCCCGAAGAAAAATTCTACCGACCGAAAAGGCACAGCCTTTTCGCACATCGGGCGGCGCAGCCGCGAAAGAATTACTACTTTCGCTTCGCTTTTTGTTTGCTCGGAGCCTTCGCCGCAATCGGTTTTGCTTCACTCGATGAAGCAGTTTTAGTTGCTTCTTTTTCAGGAATCAGCGTCGCCACCGTCCGATTTTTCTCGCCAAAATATTTCGCTGCCACGCGCTTCACATCATCCAGCGTCACCTTCGCGTAATCATCCGCCGCGCTGAATAATTTTTTGTAATCGCCGAAAAAAACTTCGTAACTGCCCAGCGTATTCGCTTTGCCATTGATCGTTTTCATCTGCCGATAAAAATTCGCCAGCAAAATATTTTTCGCTTTTTGTAATTCTGTGTCCGTGATGCCGCCGGATTTGACGCGCTCCATTTCTTCGTACAATGTTTTCTCGACTTTATCCGGTGCGATTCCCTCTTTTGGTTGCGCCGAAATCAGAAACAGAGTCGGATCAAGCGCCAGCTCCGTCCCACCGTCAACACTGAGCGCGATTTGATCTTTGTCCACTAAACGCTGATACATCCGCGAACTTTCTCCGGCAAATAACACATTCGATAAAACCTGTAACGAGTAGTAATCAGCATCCGCAGTTTTCGGTACGTGATAGCCAATCATCAACATCGGAAGCTGGGCAAATTTCTTCACGACGACACGACGTTCGCCCTGCTGTTCCGGCTCTATTGTAGTCACAGGCGGCGGCGGCGCGTGCGAGGGAATTGGTTCAATGTATTTTTCAGTGAGCTTCATGATGTCTTCAAATTTCACATCGCCTGTGACGACCATCGTCGCGTTTGACGGCGAATAACCCATTTCAAAATGCTTCTTCAGGTCTTCCATTTTCCAGTTTTCAATATCCACCATCCAACCAACGACCGGCCATTGATACGGATGCGCCGTAAAGGCCGAAGCCCAAAGCTGTTCATAAATAATTCCGGCATTGTTGCCATCAATCGAAGAGCGGCGTTCCGAAGCGACTACGCCACGTTCGGATTCAATCACTTTGGCATCAAAGGCGAGATCACGAATGCGATCCGCTTCCATATCAAAAATTAATTCGAGCGCCGTCGGTGTGAACCAATCCTGATACACCGTCACATCGTTGCTCGTGTACGCATTGTTATGACCGCCCGCCGCTTCCATCGCAACATCGAATTGCTTAAAGCCATATTTCTTCGCGCCATTGAACATCATGTGCTCAAAAAAATGCGACAGCCCCGTAGTCCCCGGACGTTCATTGCGCGAGCCAATCCGATAAAAAACATAAAGCGCCACGCTCGGAATCGAATGGTCTTCATGTACAACGACCTTCATTCCGTTTTTGAGTTGATGCGTTTTGACTTCGATGTTTTGTGCGCTGAGCACGAAAGGAACGAGTAGTAAGAACCCTGATAAAATAATTTTTTTCATAGTCGTCGTGGATAAAAATCAAGCTCCGATGTGAGTGATAAACTTATTAGAGAAAGATGGCAGAGTCAAACTGTATGGGCTATGATAATAACGGATTTATTGATTGAGGAGAATTTACTATGGCAACCATGACTGCAAGTTACGCGGACATCTTAAAAAATTCAATAACTCATTTACCTGTCGGTGGTGTCCTGCTGATGCAAGATGTTCCCTGGGTGGATTACGTCGAGCTAATCGGGGGAATGGAAAATCAAAATGGATTGAGAATCACTTATCTCAAAGGAGGGTTAGAAATAATGAGTCCTCTGCCGAATCACGAAAAATATAAAGAACTGCTTTCAGACTTAGCAAGATTGATTTCTGATGAAACCGGAGTTGCGCTGGAAAAACTTGGCTCAACCACTTTTAATCAGGAATGGTTGGATAATGGCGTCGAACCTGACACTTGCTTTTACATCCAAAACGCGGACAAAATTATTGGGAAAAATCGCATTGACCTCGCTGTAGACCCTCCGCCTGACATTGCGGTTGAAATTGATATTTCGCATCGTTCGACGACCAAGCTGAAAATTTATGAAGAGCTGCGAGTGCCGGAAATCTGGCTCTATGATGAGCAGCACTTGCAAATTTTATTACTGACTGAAGCTGGCTACGTTGATTCTCTAACCAGCCAGTCGTTTCCCTTTTTGACCAGTGAAGCGTTGACGCAATTTTTGGAGCGAAGTAAAACTGAAGGGCAAGGTGCAGTTTTACGAGCGTTTCGTGAATGGGTCAAAACGAAAATTTAATCCTCACCGAAAACTAAACCGCAAACTCCCACTCCACCGACGCGGCGCACCAAAATGCTTACCTTCAAACGGATTGCCAAAATTATACGCAAACGCTTTATCAAAGATATTTTGAATATCAAATTGCAAGGCTGCATTCACGCGGTCTTGCCTGAACAAAGTAAGGCCTGTAGTGAAGTTGAAGATCGTGCGCGGCTTCACTCGACCTCGTTCAAAATTTACGAGTTCAGAACCTCTGGCTGCTTTTAAGGCTTCGAGCCGATTTGCTTCGACTTCAAGGGGGACTCCGCTTTCGTGCCGCCCTGAAAACCCGAACAGTAACCCGCTGGAATGCTGCTGATAAATCACGCCGAAGCTGCCAACATTGCGTTCATCAAGATCAGGAATGAATTTTGTTCCGACGCCAATATCAATAAATTCACTGGTCAAAAATAATCCGCCATTGATCGGGCCAGTCTGTAAAACTCGCATATTTGTGTAGCTCACATATCCAGAAAAACCTTTGCGCTCCGGCACGTCTAAGCGCACATCCAAGCCTCGTGATAAGCCTTTCGCAACACTGTTGGGAAAAATAATTGTAGTATTAAAAAATACATTCGGATCACCGACGTTGCGAAAATTCCGCCACCAGTACGATGCATCCAGCTTGAATAAGCCAGCCACATCCTGCGCGAACCCAACTTCGTAAGCTGACATTTTTTCAGGTCGAATGTCGGCTCCGCCACTCTGCGCGGAGCTTTCAAATGGAGAAAGATGCCGCGCTTGCAGTGAAGCTGAAAGCAGTAAATTATCCACCTGCGGAGGCTGATACAAACGATTGAAAGAGGCGCGAATTGCAGTCTTCGATTTCGGGAAAAAATAGACGGCTCCGAGGCGTGGACTGAATTGCTGATCGCTCACCAGCAACCGCGTATGATCGTAACGCACGCCCAGTTGCAGGTTCAGATTTTTTACAGGCGAAAAGGAATCCTGAAGATAGGCGGAATACTGATTGCGTGTCGTGTGATCGTGAAAAATAAAGGGATTTTCATCATCAAAGGCAATAACCTTTTCACTGATTTCGCGGTCTGTGGCGACATCTTTGTCGGTCACATAAAACTTAAAATATTCACGCGGAGCGACGCTTTGAAATTCGATTCCAGTTTTCAAATTATGCCCGTTGCGAACGTGCGAAAGACTGGCAAGCAAGCCCTGACGCGAATGCTGGCGATCCTGTTCGGCATAAAGTGGAAGCGCTTTTTCGTTACTCGTCAAAAGCGATGAATGCGTCCGATGAAACCAGGCAACATTGGTGACCGTATTCGCGCTCCAGACATGCTGCCAGCTTAATGACTGACTGTTGTCGCGCAGCCGCTGCTTTTGCCGCTGCCCGTGCAATTCCTGTTCGTCGTCATTCGAGACATCGAAATTTGAGCCGTTGGCAGAGATATTGAAAAGCAAAATATTGTTAGCGGTCGGATGCCAGTCGCTGCGCAAATTCAAATTCACGCCGCCTCCGAAGTTATTGAAATTTCCCAAAGCTACGGGGTCAAGAAAGCGATCCGAACGATGCGTTGCGCCATTGAAAAAAAATCCTAAATTCTTCCTGAGTCTGCCGCCAAAACCTGCCGCTACATCTCGTGTTTTGAAATCCGCGCCACCCAGGTTTAAACTTCCAACCAGCGGCGAATCAATGCCGGATTTCGGATGCACCACCACCACAGCAGCGGAACGTCCTCCGAATTCGGCGGGAATATTTCCCGTGATGACCTGCATCGAATGAATCGCATCCGTATCAATCGGACTGGCCGAAACTGCGTCCAGCCGATCCGAAATCGGGACGCCATCAATGACATAAAGGACGCCATCATCTACGCCGCGAAGGTGAACCAAACCATTATTTTCAGTCGCGGTGCCCGGTGTGGTCGCCAGCACTTCCTGTAAGCCGCGATTGCGATTTGTTCGTGGATTTCGCTGAATGAATTCTTCAGAAAGTGAAACCGCCGTCGCTGACGAATCCCGCACGACTAAGCCTTCCTGCGAAACAACATTGATGGCGGCAGTGGTTCCCGCTAAGCGTAATTTTACAGCAATTTTGATCGGAAGATTTGACCGCACAGAAACAGCTTGCGACACCAATTCAAACCCGCTGACTGAGACTTGTAGTGAGTATTGATCGAACGGAATATTATTAAAGGTAAACTCTCCTTGTGCATCGGTTAGGAGTTGCGAGACATTTCCTGTCAGTAAGTTACTCAACCTGACAGTTGCAGTTGTCACAACTGCGCCGGATGGATCAGTGAGAGTACCTGTCACTGTGCCATGCTGAATTTGAGCCGAGGCCGGAAGACAGACAGCACCAAGAATCATCAGAATAATAACGAAATGACGCATAATTTCCTCGGAAGGATTGTACGTCCCTGATGACTGAAAGATCAAATTCTCACTTACCAACTTAGCCTCATTGTCCGCGCCTCATTGGTTTGACCAGCAAATCAACTTGTGGTATTTAATTACTGCGCACGCGAATGATTAATTCTTACCGGCGCAAATCTCTTCAAGCTTTGCTGAACGATTGTCAGACAGTAACGACAATCCAGATAAAAACGACTTCCCCCACAATTTTCAACAATTCGCCTTACTCGAAAGGAGTACAAATGTTCAGAAAGCTTATTTTCTTTTCGACCATATTTCTTGTTACTGTGTTGCTATCTATCGCGGCTTTGGCGCAAACAGATCGCGGCACAATCACCGGAACCATCGTTGACAGCACAGGTGCCTCCGTTCCAGGCGCGACTGTCACCGTCACTAACACAGCAACGAATTCTGCGTCTGCGGCTGTCACTTCCAGCGACGGACTATTTACGATTCCGTCATTACCGCCTGGAACATATAAAGTCCGCGTGGAGAAAAGTGGTTTCAAAGCCTCTGAAATCGCGCAGGTCGGACTTTCTTCCGGCGGTAACTCAACAGCGAACATGACGCTGACGGTAGGACAGGTCAGCGATACCGTAGAAATTTCTTCCGCACTCGGAGCACAACTCCAAACCGAAAATGCGAAGACCTCCTCGCAAATTTCCAATAAGCAAATTGATCAACTTCCGCTGGTAGTCAGTGGAACGATGCGCAGCGCTTTCGACCTTTCCGCCCTCACGCCTGAAGCTAAAAATATTGGACTGGGTGGTAACGCAGGAACACAAGGTCCCGGCTATACTTCTCAGTATTCAATCGGCGGCGGACAGGGTGGATCGTGGGGTGTGACCCTCGACGGAGCATCAGCCGGAACCGGACGTTTCGGTTCGACCGAGTGGGCAAATTTGAATACCCCTTCGATCGATGCCATCACAGAATTCGCTGTAGATACCAATGGATTCAAAGCCGAATTTGGGCGTGCGCAGGGCGGGATCATGTCCTTCTCTTCACGCTCTGGAACGAATTCATATCACGGCAATGCTTACGAGTTTTTGCGTAATAATGCTTTTGATGCACGAAATTATTTTGAAAACACGCGCAGTGTGCTGAAACAACATGATTTCGGTGGAACATTCGGTGGTCCCGTTCGCATTCCCTGGCTCTATAACGGCAAAGACAAAACATTTTTCTTTGTCTCAGCAGAGCTTTTCAAAAACCGCGCAGGAGCCAATAGCTTTGTCACTTCGGTGCCAACTCCTGAAATGTATCAGGGAGATTTCAGCAAATGGGTAGACAGTAGTGGAAATCCATCAACCATTTATGATCCGGCGACAACGCGCGTCGTCAATGGAGTCACGGTTCGTGATCCATTTCCCGGAAATAAAATTCCGAGCAATCGCGTCAGCCCCCTAGCCTTGAAATATTTGGCGCACGTCGGGCAATCAGTTGCTCCGAATGCCGCTGGTAGTCCTGGAACCTTCGGATACGTCAACCAGAACTATCGCAGCTTGGCTGGTAGCTCTTTATTCCCGTGGACAAAATGGAGCGTCAAACTCGACCACAATTTTTCTGAAAAACATAAGCTCAGCGGATTATTCAACTACGGTCTCAGCGAAGTGTTACCAGGAGTAGACGGCTATCCGCGCTTGCCAGCAACAGTCACGGATTTCCGTGCGACTGATCAATCCAGTTATGTCTATCGTGGCAACTACACATGGACGGTAAGCAGCAATATCGTTAATTACGCCTACGGCGGAATTAACTGGTGGAAACAATTGAACTACACGCCAACAGCCGTCGGCGGATGGAAAGCCAAAGGCATTTGCCTACCAGGTTCGTTTGATTGCGACTTCAATTTATTACAAGTCAATTTCACCGATGGATATTATCCCTGGTCGGGTTCAGCCGGAGACGGTTCCGAAAATCCAGTCTTCACATTAGGGGACGATCTGACGGTTATTAAAGGTCGCCATACCATCAAAGGTGGTTATTTATTTGAGCAAATTCACTATAACGGATTTGGTCGCCAGACCATTTCTGGACGTGTCAATTTTGATCGTCGAAGCACAAGTGTCCCAGGCAGCACAAACCCAACAACCGGAGGTGGTAACAGTTTTGCCTCTTTCTTATTGGGCGAAGTCTTCAGCGCCGGAACGGAAAATAATCGTTTCGTCCGTCAACGCTGGAGAAGCCATAGCGGTTATATTCAGGATGATTGGAAAGTCACTCCGAAACTGACCCTTAACTTCGGAATTCGCTATGAATTCACGTTGCCACCGTTGGAACGGGATGACAAATGGAGCGATTTCGACCCGGGACTTCCGAATCCTCTGGCAGGTGGTCGCCTGGGAGCCTTGAAATTCGCGGGCTTTGAAGCTGGCGAGGTCGGCAAACGGACACTCGTTCCAGGTTGGTTTGGCGGCTTAGGTCCACGCCTCAGCATGGCCTACAGCCCGAATGACAAAACCGTTATCCGCGCCGGTGTCGGACGCAGTTTCGGTGTCGTCAGAACGATTTCTGGCAGTACCCACTTCTTCGGTGCCATCCAGATTTATAATACAGGTGATTCACCTGACACTATCAATCGTGTCTTCAAGCTTGATGATGGATTCATCGTCAACGGAGCCAACACTGTCCCGCAACCGCCCAGTACTGATCCCGGTTTTAACGTGAACTCCAACGTTGCCTGGTGGCAAGGTAAAGAGGTTTCCCGCTTACCAGAAAACTGGAACTGGACGCTCTCAATGCAACGACAACTGCCGAAGAACTTTTTGTTCGAGGCAAGCTACAACGCCAGCATCGGCGTACACCTGATGGCGGGACTTTTGAATTTCAATCAGTTGGATTCAAAATATTTATCTGATCCAAAAATTCAACCGATTCTCGGATCCCGTATTGACTCACCCGCAGCAGCAGCGGCTGGTGTCGTGAAACCTTACGCCTCTTTCTCAAACAGCCTTCCTGTCTGGCGTGCATTGCGGCCTTTCCCGCAATACACAGATATAGACACGTGGGGTGGAAACGGTGACCGCAGCGGTCACTCTTCCTATCACGCCGTAGTCTTAAAAATGGATCGCAAGGTCAGCAATGGTGTTTACCTGCAAGGTTCTTATGTGTGGTCGAAATTAATTGGCGATTCTGATTTAGTGGACGGTTCTGGTCGCGCTCGTGATCAGTACAATCGCCGATTAGAAAAATCAGTGAGCCAGCTTGATCTACCTCACAATTTCAAATTCAGCTACATTTATGAATTGCCCTTCGGCAAAGGTAAGAAATTCCTTTCTAATGGACTGTCAGCCAATTTACTTGGTGGTTGGCGCTTCACTGGAATTCATATCTATTCCAGTGGACAACCCATTCAGTTGAATAGTTCCGTCAATTATAATTTAGGAACTGGCTCAACGTTTGCCTATGTCAACACGCTTGATAATTGGGTAGCATCCAAGCCGGACAATCCAAACTATCGTGCTACCAGCGGGTACACCAGTTACTTCACTCCGGTTTGCCAGATCGTCACCTGTAATGCTACTGGTCAGGTTGTCCAACCGAATAATCTGATTGGTAACGCTCCACGCTATAACGGCAGAGCGCGACGCGATGCCAACCTAAATGAAAATATTTCTCTGCAAAAGACTTTCAGTTTTACCGAAACGATACGACTGGATTTCCGTTGGGAAATGTTCAATGTGCTCAACCGCGTAGTCTTTAGCGGACCTGACACTAACGTGCAAAGCACAACTTTCGGACGCATTACGAGTCAATTTAATTCGCCTCGTCAGATGCAGTTCGGTCTGAAACTATACTTCTAAAGCGGTGTTTGGTGGGCGATGTTTAGTTACAGGTCAGGTGCGGAGTTACTGCCGTAGCTTAATCGGTGCCAGACATCGCTCACCAATAACTGGCTGGGTGGCTGAAAAGTTCAGCTACCCAGCCAGTATTCTGAGCACCTCCTAATTGTTTTTTTCCAGGCAACAGATAATACCCATAGATTATCATTGCTGGAAAGATTTGGAACTTATGATATTCAACCCCAACTCTCGTCGCTCATTTCTCAAGAATGCTTCACTGGGATTAACCGGAAGCCTGCTCGCGGCTGGAAATCTCAGCCCTTCTCTGTTGGCGCAACAAGCTGATAATTCACTCAAAATTACCAAAGTCGAACCCGTGCTGCTGACCGGAGTGCGCGGTTATGCACCCTGGGTTTTTGTTCGCGTCGAGACGGCTGACGGCTATGTGGGCTGGGGCGAAGCCACGAATTATCCCGGCGTGCAACCCATCGCAACTGCCGTCAAAAATCTGAGCAATATCGTCGTTGGTCTCAGCGCCTGGAATATCGAAGCCATTTGGAATCGAATGTATCGGGGAATGTACTACAACGGTATGGGCGGAATCGTCATGGCTGCTATCAGCGGCATAGACATTGCCCTTTATGACATCCTGGGAAAAAAATTAGGTATCCCCGTTTACAAATTAATCGGCGGACAGGTACAGGAAAAATTGCGAATTTATGCGAATGGCTGGATGGAAGGCGTACCCCGCACGCCGGAAGGTTTCGCGGCAAAAACAAAAGAACTCGTCGCCAAAGGTTATACGGGATGTAAGTTTGATCCATTCAATGTCGCCCCGATGAATCGTGAATTTACTCAGGCAGAATTACGCTTCGGAGTCTCATTGACCAAAGCGATCCGCGATGCCGGAGGCCCTGACTATGATATTGCCATGGACGTTCACGGGCGCTGGAACACAAAATCTACCCTGGAAATTATTCGTGCGATGGAACCGTATCGGTTGTTCTTTTACGAAGAAGCCGTCCCACCCGAAAACATCGCCGCAATGGCTGAGGTGCAACGTTCAGTAAGCACCCCGCTGGCCACCGGAGAAAGAATTTTCGGTCGCCATGGCTTCCGCGAATTATTGGAAAAACAAGCAGTCCGCATTATTCAACCTGATGTCGCCCGCACCGGAGGCATCACCGAAATCAAGAAAATTGCGGCGATGGCGGACACCTATTATGTGCCCGTTGCGCCGCATAATCCGAATGGGCCAATTTGCACGATGGCTTCGATTCATACGTGCTTTTCGATTCCAAACTTTTTAATTTTGGAATTTTTTGAGCCGGACGAAGAAGTCTATCAGGAAATTGTCATCGGAGGTTTGAAGCACGATGCAGGTTCAATTTATCCAGTGACGGCTCCTGGCTTAGGCATCAACATCACCAATGCGTTTTTGAAAAAACATAAATTCGATGAAGCCAAAACCCTGGAGATGGAACTGCGGACATTCAATACAGTAAGGTAAGGCAATTGCCATACCTGTCGCAGAATTCCTGCGATAAATAATTACCCTAACAAAATAAAAATTATGAATCGTCGTGATGCAATTCGTTCGCTCTCATTCGCTGGTGCAGCGTCCCTGCTTGGTTCGAAAGAATCACTTGCCGAAGCACTCGCTCCGAAACCCAACCCAACGTTCGTACAGTCAACTAAAGGCCTGCCGGCGCTGAAAATTACCAACATCAAAACGATTTTGACGGCTCCGAATCGAATTCGTTTAGTCGTCGTGAAAGTTGAAACCAGTGAACCGGGGCTGTACGGCTACGGTTGCGCAACGTTTACACAACGTTCGCTGGTCGTCAAAACTGCGATTGAAGAATATCTCAAACCCTTCCTGATCGGGCGCAATGTAGACGAAATCGAAGACATCTGGCAATCGTCGTATATGAGCAGTTATTGGCGTAACGGTCCCGTTTTATTCAATGCGATGAGCGGCGTAGACATGGCGCTCTGGGACATCAAAGGCAAACGCGCCGGAATGCCGGTCTATCAATTGCTGGGCGGCAAAGTGCGGCACGGAGCCGATTGTTATTTTCATGCGGCAGGTAAAGATTTTGCTGAGCTTGAAGACAGAGTCAAACAAGGCATCGAACGCGGCTTTCGTCACATTCGCATTCAATCCGGCGTCGAAGGGCTGGCAACCTACGGCGCAGGCGGCAGCGGAGCGGCGACTGGCGCGGGAACGCCCAGCACCGAAGCCATTGGCCCGACCAACCCCAAAGCGATTTGGGAACCGGCCAAATACGTGCGGCAAGTACCAAAAATGTTTGAGTACATGCGTAAAAAATTCGGCGATGAAATTGAATTTCTCCACGACGTTCATGAACGCGTTTCGTTGCAACAAGGAATTCAAATTTGTAAAGATACTGAACAATATCGCCCGTTCTTCATCGAAGACCCGTTCCCGCCCGAAGAAAACGATCACTTCCGCCTGCTGCGTAATCAATGCAATACGCCGATTGCGATGGGTGAACTTTTCAATACGCAGCACGAATATGTGCCGCTCATCAAAGACCGTCTGATTGATTATATTCGCATTCACATTTCGCAAATCGGGGGCTTGAGTCCCGCGAAAAAAGTTGCGAATTTGTCAGAATATTTTGGCGTCAAAACTGCGTGGCACGGCCCTGGTGACGCTTCGCCATTGGCGCACGCCGCGCAACTGGCGATTGAACTTTCCAGTTATAATTTTGGAATTCACGAAGGCTCAGGTTTTCCCAAAGAAACGATGGAAGTTTTCCGTGGCTGCCCCGAAGTCAAAGACGGTTATATGATGGCGACCGAAAAACCGGGACTTGGCATTGATGTTGATGAGAAGCTGGCAGAGAAATTCCCGATCCCATCAGGGCCTCCGAACTTCGATTATTCGTGGGGAACAACACGGCGCAAGGACGGTACGGTGATTCGCCCCTAAACAAAGCAATTTTTGACACGCTGGTAAATTAGAAATTCGATTCACTTGGTTTTTAATTTACCAGCAATCCAATCGGCGACTTTTTCCTTGTAGTCAGGTGCAATACTTTCCCAGCCTGCCATCCCGTGCGTACCATCAGGAATCGTAATCAAATCGCACAATACGCCCGCCGCTTTGAGCTTGGATTGAAACAGCGGAGACCAGTTGTACAAAACACTCATGTCGCCTGTACCGTGTACCAATAAAAATGGCGGAAGCCCCGCGTGAAGGTGATTGATCGGTGAAGCTTCGCGTAGTAATTGCAAAGTCGCTTCATCCGCAATCGCTTCCTTGCGTCCAAAATAAGCGCGCATCGAAGTGCTTAATCCGCCGCGCCGCTCCATATCCAAAATAAAATCTATCGGCGCATAAAAAGGGACGACAGCCGCGACGCGAGTGTCATCTTTGGCGAGCATCGCAGCCTGCGCAACGATTTGCCCGCCGGCAGATTCACCGACGAGCGCGATCCGATTTGGATCAATATTGAATTCTTTGGCATGCGCTTTAACCCAGCGAATCGCGGTGTGTACGTCTTCAATTGGGGCGGGATAATTGTGCTTCGGAGCGAGGCGATAGTTGATTGAGAACCACGCTACATTGCGTGTTGCAAGTGGAACAAAAAGTGGATCGTTGCCACTAGCTTTGTCGCCCGCTGACCATCCTCCACCGTGAACAAAAATTACTGCTGGAAAACTTCCATTGCCTTCTGGAACGTAGGCATCAAGCTTCAAAGATTCACCACCTACCTGTGAGTATACAATGCCTGTCTTGACACGCTCTTTGATCCCTTCACGTTCGTAAGGACTTCGTGGTGGCAGCCTACCTCCCCAACCGCCGCTCATCCTAATCCATCCCAGCCATCCCCCAAAAACTTTTTCGGCAGATATTCCCAGTGCTCCAGCTTCGGAAAGGCGACTTACCCATTTAACTCGTAAAGATTCATTCGCTCCTTCCCCTGTACTTCTAAATTCAGCATACCGCGCAGTCTTCTCACGTTCTGGCCCAGTCCAATTGTGCCAACCTTCGGGTCGCACATTCGCAGACATTTCCGTATTCAGAAAAACGGTTTGCGCAAAGCCGCGCCACGGACGACCGAGATACGTTTTGATTTCGAGATTTGCGCCTGTGATTTTGCAATTGGAAAATACGAAGCCAAATTCCTGTTCCTGCGGAGTCGAAGCTGCTGTAATGTATCCATCGCGCAAAACGTGAATCTGACATTTTTCAAAAAATGCTGTTGCCGCGCCAAAGATAAAATCTACGTGACCTGTGATGTAGCAATTTTCAAAATATTGCCGCCCGCGATTTAAGAAAATTGTGTCCTGCCAGCCAAGAAAACGGCAGTTATAAAAACTTGCTTTGTCGCCGTCTACCCGCAAGGCGAGAGCCTGTCCGACGGGGCCAGCAGAATTTTCAAACGTAATATTTGACGCGCTGAAACCATCGCCATCAACCTGCACTGTCGGAGTGCGAAACGTGCCAATCGTTTTGCCATCCGCGCCCGGCATATTCGCGTGCAAATTCATCGTGATGATCGTAGTCTTGGCGTCCTCGCCTTCAAGATGAATAAATTTTCGTTCGCGCTGCACATAAATTAATTCTTTGTACACACCCGGTTTGACGTGAATTACCCACGGACGCGATTCACTTGGCAATCCTTGCGGCGCAGCCATAATTGCATCGTGAATGGATTTGAATTGCCCGTCACCGTTCGGCGCAACCGTAGCGTCAGCGGCAAACGAAAATGCTGCGCAAAAAATGATGGATAAAAATGTGAGTACAAATTTTGAGATTAGTTGGCGCATAGTTACGTAAAGCGAACTTTCCAGTTCGCTCCTGAAAATTGCGAACTGGAAAGTTCGCTTTACGGGAATCAAAATTTCTTAGCGTCGGTGCGTTCGATTTTTGTATCGGCAATTCCTTTGCTATTGACGATGCTGAAATCTGTCACATTTTTTAGTACGAATTGTGTTTCGCTTGATCCGCGTTGCGCTTTGATATTCTGTAAATTTGCGCCGACGACATCATCGAAAATAAAGGCCGGACGCGCTTCATCTTTTTGAAAACTCACTTCGACATCGTGCATTCCCAAACCTTTGACGTGCCGCAAATAAAAGCCATACGCCGGAATGGTGCCGAACATACTTGGCTCAGGATATTTGTTTTCGCTTTCGGGCGGATTGATGGCGGCATCTTCTTTGGTTCCGCCGCCGCGATAGACGATACGGATGTTGCTCAGTCGTACATCTTCAACCGGATAACCGGGAATCCCGACGATCAACGAGGCAAATTTTGCCTCGGCATCAAACACATTGATATTGCTGATGGTGACGCGGCGAATGGCTCCGACCGGAACACCTTCGGGGCCGCGCATACGGCTGCCAATGCGCAGGAAAATTGGCGCAGTCGTCACATCGCGCATCGTAATATTATTGATCGTAATATCTTCGATGAGTCCACCGTCTACAGTCTCCAAAGCCAGCCCACGCGAACGATCAAAGATGCAATTTGAAATTGTGATGTTCTTAAAACCGCCGTTGGATTCTGTGCCGAATTTGATGCGACCTGTGACGCCATCGCGGTCAGGAGCCTGTTGCTGCGTGCGTTTGAACGTGCCATCTAAAAATGAGCCGAGGTCATAACCCGTCACCTGACAATTCGTAATCATGACGTGTTCGACGGCGCGCGCGAAGCCCAGCGCAAACGAACTTTTCAGTACAATCGCGTCGTCGTTGGGCGTATTGACGCTGCAATTTGAAATCCGTACATAGCGACAACTATCAATATCGAATGCATCGCGGTTGGTGTCGAGCTTGAGATTATCGAGGGTGAAATTGTCTACGCCAGTGGCGAGAATAGCGAAATGTCCGCCGTTTTGAATGGTGAAATCCCGCAACGTGACATTGCGACAGAGCTTCAAGGCAATGGCTTTATTGCCTTGTCCATTCATGTCCGCATTCGGATTGCGTTGCGCACCTTCACCCAACGGCGTTTGCAGACGGCCTGTGCCGCCACCTAATGAAACAGGACTATCACCGGGACGAGCCGGAGCGCGTGGGCCGGGGCCGCGCCGCGTCAATCCTTTGGTTCCATCAATTTTGCCCGGGCCAAGAATTGAAACGTTTTCCAACCCGATGCCCCAGATCAAACTGTTCTGCCAATGACTATGCCCGAAGTCCTGATACAAATCCCATTCGTTCGGTTCAGGTGCATCATATTTGCCTTTATCTTTCGCCGGATCAGCCGCCAGGATCGTCGCGCCAGCCTCCAGATAAAGTGTAATATTGCTTTTCAGGCGAATCGAAAACGTCAGATAGGTTCCGGCAGAAAAGCGCACTGTACCGCCGCCATTGGCTGATGCGGCTTCGATGGTTTTGTTGATGGCTTCTGTGTCGAGCGTGATGCCATCGCCTTTTGCGCCGTAGCTTTTTACCTCATAAGCTGATTGACCAAAGGCGGACGTGAATAGGAATACGCTGAGCAAGAGCGTGAATCGTAACGAATTGAAAGTTAGAAATTTCATTGGGCTATGTCGTTTTTTTCGGAGCCGCACCTTGTGGTACAACCTTTGGTGCTGTTGGTGGAATCGGTGTTTGTGCTGGTTTGATGAGTTTCGCTTCCGGTAAATTTTTGACGCGCCAGTTTTTGAATTGCACTTTCATCGGCGGCCCGACGTGAACTTGCACACCAACTAATCCGTCCAACCTGCGCCCCTTTTCATCGTGGTCTACAACATCGGTAGTCATCACGCCATCAATCCAATGCTGGTGATGATTGCCAGTCACCAGTACTCGGTAATCGTGCCATTCATCAGCGGCGAAGGTTTTGATAGCACCCACGGAACCAACTACCCAGGGTTGTCCCGTTGGATCAACGACAACTTTTTCACCTGTATGCGCAATGATTCTGCGACCACGTTCTTCGTACAGCATGCCGTTATAATCGTTGCGATTTTGCACAACATCGCATTGATAACCGGTCAGGACAAACGGCCCAACTGCGGGTAAAGGCGCACTGCGATATTGCAAACCAGAGTTACCATCCTTCGTGATTTTGACCTGGACGCGCATCTCAAAATTTTTGAGTGTGCCACCGCGCCAAATAATAAAACTGTTCACTTTCAGCGTCCCATCAGTGATGCCGGTCAATGCGCTGTCCTCGACTGACCAGTGCTTGGGATCGCCTTCCCAATTCGTCAAGTCTTTACCATTGAAAATATATTTGAAGCCGCGTTCGGGTTTGGGTTGTGTGCTTTGCGCTGACACGGCTAGCCCTAGCAAACAACAATATGCGATGGTAAATAGATAGGAAATTGGTTTCATAAAATTATCGAGACCCCGTCGCTACGGCTCCGGGTACTGTACCGTGCTCAGGGACAGTACCCGGAGCCG
>JAYVRW010000419.1:0-37841 GCA_043775925.1 Blastocatellia bacterium | reverse complement strand
CGAATTGTGATTGCTGACGCTTGCTGACCAGAATATCGCGGAGACTGCAAACAACTTTCGTCTGATTGTTCGCAGCTTTTTCTAGTAAGGGAATCAATTCAAAATCAAACTTGCGCCGCCCAAACGGAAACAATTCAATGACGAGAATTTCCGGTTGGAGGCGCTCATAAATTTCCAACAATTGTTGTTTTCGGTTTTCCTTAATTTCTTCAAGACTGAGTGAATCATTACCCGGATGAAGCTGCTGAAAATCAGCATCGGATTTCAGGGTCGGTAAATTAACGACTTCGACCTCGGAAGGCATTTCCAATCCCGCAATGGTCTCACCGCCATTTACAAAACAAACATCAAAATCACGCAAAGTGCGCACGATTTCACGGCTTCGGATGTAATGCCCGATGCCGAGAACGGGCTGACAATAAAAAAGTAATCGTCGTTTCATACGCAGGCTTGTAAGAGCTTTTGCAGCTCAGCAATCGTGACTTCTGCATCAAAAACGTTGAGAATTTTTTTGCGGGCAGCTTTTCCCAGACGCTGGCGCAAGGCTTCATTATTCAACAATTCAGCAATTGCTTCAGCCAAGGCAGCAGAGTTTTTCTGTGGTACTAACAATCCATCAACGCGATTTTCTACCAGTTCAGGAATGCCGGAAATGTCCGTCGAAACAATCGGCAATTCCATCGCCATCGCCTCGGCCATCACATTCGGGATGCCGTCACGATCTCCGTTTTCAATGATCTGGCAGGCGAGCGCAAAGACCGTTGCGCGTTGATAAATTTGGCGAAGTTCTTCCTGTGTTACAGCGGAGTGAATAAAGATCGTATCTTCCAGGTCTAGCGTTTGAATCGTTGATTTTATTGACTCCGCCTCACCTCCGCCGACAATGTGGCATTCAAATTTAATACCATTTGCTTTGAGAAGCTGACACGCTTCGACTAAAATTTTGTAGCCTTTCTTCTCGACAAATCTACCGACTGACAAAATGATCGGCGGCTTAGAATTTGATGCTTCCAACGGTGAAAATTGCTTAGTATCCAAGCCATGATAAATCGTATGAATCGGTGCTGAATGTGGCTCAAGGCTGCGTAAATGAATCTCATTCGCCTTCGTGCAGGTAGCGATAAATGTTGCGCGGCGCATCTTCAGCGGCAGAATATTTCCGGGATTTAGTTCCGGCAAATAAATATCTTTCGCGTGGGCGGTGAAGCTGAACGGAAGACCGGAAAGGCTGCTTGCAAACATTGTGACCGTCGTCGCTGTATGACAAAAATGCGCGTGCAGATGACGAATGCGCCCTGATGCCAAAGCCTTCTGCGCAATGAATCCGGCTTGTAAAAATTCTTTGATAAATTGTTTTTCACGGGCAGTGACAGCAAACCCGATTGCTTCAAATAATGTTTTTATGTAACGAAAAGGATGCGTTTTAAAAAGTTTTTTGTGTGCGGAAGAAAAGACTGAAAGATTATTTTTCAACCACTGCATCAGACTTTCATCGCTTAGTGAAGTCAGTGCAGGTAGGTAATTTATTTCAGCCTTGATCGCGTCTACGGCAGCGTGTCGCTTTTGTCCTTCCAGTTTAATCAGCGAAAAAATTGACAGCTTCAACCCTACTTTTTCCAACAAATAAATTTCATTGGTGATGAAGGTTTCCGAAGTCCGCGCATACCCTTTCAGCACATAACCAATCTCGTTTTCAACGGTCATTCGTTCCTCCTGCCCACAGGAGTTCATTCACGCATTCCGTCATCTTATAATGAGCAGTAAAATTTAAATTTGAGGAGGATGGTTGATGAGCGTCAAGTTCGATCAGTACTGCGTTCATCAACCTTTCGGAAGTCAGTCCAACCGGATGGATAAATCTGAAAAATCCGAGCTTGCTCATTCGCTCAACGCGCATTAATTGCTCCTGAACGGGTTTGACGCGAGGAATCACAATCGCTTTTTTTTGCAGTGAAAGTATTTCACAAATTGTGTTGTATCCACCCATTGAAATCACGACATCAGCGGCGTTCAGGTAGCTCATTAAATCATTCGTAAATTCCATCATCGTGATGTCTGGATTTTGCGACGAGGCTTGTACGAGCGCCTGTTTATCGACCTCTTTCATTTCGGGACCATAAACTATCAGGCTGTGAATTTTATGATTTTCGGGAAGTTTCGCCGCTCCGACTAAATATTTCGCAATCGTCTCAAAAGCATCCTCACCGCCACCGAGTGTCACTAAAACTAATTTTGTCTTCTCTTCAAGTTGTAATTTTTTTCGGATTTCTTCGCGGCTTTTGGGGCCAACTTCACGGCGTGTGTAGCCACAAAATTTCACCTTATCTGCCACTGATTTTGGGAATTGATATTCGCGGCGCAAATCAAAAATCTCAGCTTCGCCCAGCACCAGCACCTGATCGTAAAATTCGTCAATGACCTGAAAATAATTGTGCGAATTCCAAATATTCATCGTAGATTCCGGCGTATCCAAAATGTCTCGCAAGATCAGCGCAGCTTTCATTTCAGGCTTGGATTCTTTCAGATGAAGCAATGAAGCTTGCAATTCATTTTTGATGCCAAATGGTTTTTTATCTACCAGAAAAAGGTCAGGCTGAAAATTTTTCGCCGCCGCCAGAATTAAATCCGAACGTAACTTTATGGTTTCCTGAATCTCTGTTCGCAATGATTTGACGGCGTAATCTTCGCGGTCAGTGCGCGTCAGACAAGGGAGTTTGATGTAATCAATGCCATCCATCAAGCGAAATTCATGTACCATCGCAGAACCAGAAATCAACAAAATCGAAAGATCAGAAATGGAATGATTCAGTGAATGACAAATCCCCAGCATGCGCCGCAAATTGCCCAGCCCGTAAGTATCGTGTGAATAAACCAGTATTTTTTTCATTGATCGCTTAAATCTGCTTGAAGAAAAATTCGCTCAAGTTCGCGCAGAGGAAGTGCGGCGGATTTCTCACCCATCACTTCGATCATTAATCGTCCCACTTCGTTACGATCAATTAAATCAGGGTGTTGCAGCAACCACATCAAGTCAATCTGGTCTTTGCCGCGCCTATATTTCAAAATCACCATCCAGACCGGGCTGATAACTTTTAATCCGTCGCTAGTTTCTACTGCGTCGCGCAAGGCAGCTTCATAAAACTCTCGAAAAAAATCATCCCGAACAATCCAATCCAGATCAATTTCACGCTGGCCGGCATTGACCAGATAAGTCTCACCACCAAAACTCAACTTGTTCGTTGCAGCCCAACCGAGCAACGCGCTCGCCACCATATCTACATCTGTAGTCGCTCTGGTAAAGCCGTACAAATGCATTGCCAGACCACCCGCTAAGGCGCAAACGATACCCCTTTCCTGCGCTGATTTTATGGCCATTTTGGCAACTTCCAATCCTTCCTCGGTGGAAATAGATTGCTTGTCGGGAGCGCTGTTTCGATTCAATAACGCCGCGATTTCGTCTTTGCTCATACCTTAAAATTGTACCACTGAACTAAAAATAGTTCTTTGCATGTGCTAATCTAATCGAGTCCCTAAAAAAATTAATGATCGGCATCCTGGAATATTTTCGTTAGTGACTTATCACCTCTCCCCCTGACGGAATTTCTGGTGAATTAACTATCTGTCAAGGGAATTATGGATGGAGCCGATGCCGGAACTACTATGAAAAAGCTATTCACGATTTGTTTGTTTGCTGGACTGACCTGCCTTCTTTTTTCTTCTCCCTTCGCGCAGCAAAAGCGCATCTATCTTGGGCTGGACGATCATACCGATTATCAATACGCTTTGACTGAAGAAGAGCATCGCCAGATTTTTCTGGAAACACTGGATTATTACATGAATCTGGCGGATCAAACGGCGAACCTCCCAACCGAACATCAGAGCCGATGGAATTGTGACGGCACCTTCTGGCTGTGGACGTATGAACATAACAAATCCAGCGCTGATTTCGACAGGCTCATGAATTATGTGCGCAGTGGACATATCAGCACGATCATCAATGGTCTGGTTTCGACTTATGGAGCACAGCCCTCTGAAGCGGTGCTGCGTGGCATGTATTATCCCGGTTCGCTCGAAAGACGTTATGGGGTGCGCTTCCCGTTAGCGGTGGCGATGGAAAATGCGACGTTGCCTTATGGTCTGGGAGCTTTATGGGCGGGAGCCGGCGTTAAATATTCCTGGCGTGGCACTTGCGGCTGCGCGTCCCGCGTCCACGGCTTTGACCATCCTGATATTTACTGGTGGAAAGGCTTCGATGGCAGCCAGCTCTTGATGAAATGGAATAACTTTTATGTGTATGATGGCGCTTCAATTGGTGATTATCAGGAATGTCGCTTTCCTGATCGCGCCGTGAATACGGTCGAAACCAATGCCCGCTTTCAGGAAAACTGGCCTTATAAAGCCATTGGGATTTTCGGCAAGGGCGGCGACGATGCTAAAACTTTGACCGATGATTTCGTCAATTTTGCGCGCAATAATACCAATGCAGAACGCAAAATTATCGTCTCGAATGAAGTAGATTTCTTTCAGGATTTTGAAGCCAATTATGGCTCGCAGATTCCAACCAATTCTACCAGTTACGGCAATGAATGGGACGTTCTCTGTACTTCAATGGCGGAGGTTTCCGCCCGCGTCAAACGCTCCGTCGAACAGCTTCGTAACGCCGAAGCGATGCAAACGTTGGTGTCATTGAAAGACCGTAACTTCATGCGCGACCAACTGGCCGAACGCGATCAGGCCTGGATGGACTTGGGACTTTATTGGGAACACGACTGGACGGCGGACGGCTACATTCACGATCAGCGACCTGCGTGGCAACGTAAACTCGCCAATCGAATTACTGGCTACGTTGACAAAATTCAGCAGCAATCAGCAGACGCCTTGGCTACGATGATTCCGGCGAATCCTGATTACAAACGGTTTTACGCATTCAATTCGTTAAGCTGGACGCGCACCGATTATGTAGATTTTCCTTACACTGAAACAGCTCCGGTTTATGTCGTAGATGTGACGACAGGGCTGGAAACTCCTTCAC
This sequence comes from Blastocatellia bacterium, assembly GCA_043775925.1. GTDB lineage: Bacteria > Acidobacteriota > Blastocatellia > RBC074 > RBC074 > JAFDVL01. The sequence continues at coordinate 32,809 of JAYVRW010000419.1, read as the reverse complement.
AAATCATTTCACTGAATAATCAAACCTATCTGCGTGTGCTGGCGAGCGATATTCCTTCGGTCGGCTACAAAGTTTTTGAGTTGCGCCCCGGCGTTGGCAATACTTTTTCTGAGGCTGCCAGCGTCAACGGAAATACTATTGAAAATGCATTCTACCGCCTGACCATCGCCGAGCGCGGAGCCGTCACCAGCCTGATTGACAAGGCACGCGGCGACCAGGAATTCGTGCGCGAAATTAACGGACGCTACCTCAACGATTTGGGCAACAGCAGCGGTTCCTTCGAAATCGAAAACGCCGGTCCGGTTTCTGTCACGATCAAAACTGTTGCGAATGCTCCGGTCGAACATACGACACGGATTACGCTTTTCCGCGATTCTGATCGGATAGATTTCCACAACGAAATCACTCAAAATCCGGGTGATAATATTTATACGTGGGGCTATGGATTCAACCTCGACAATCCCGACACGATGCACGAAGAAGTCGGTTCCATCATTCGCGCCAAGACCAAAGAAAATGGCGGGCAGTATGTCAATACGGGGACGCGCTACGATTGGCTGACAATGAACCATTTCGCGGATATGACGGGCAGCAATGGCACAGGAGTCACATTATCAAATGCCGATTGCTACTTCATGCAACTGGGCAATTCCAACACTTCGCAATTGGATTCGACAACGCCGTCTATCAATCCACTGGTCGGAGGACAAATTGACGGGGCGCAATTAGGGATTCCCAGACACGACGGCGATACGTATTTTTTACAACGCTTCGCTCTTCGCACGCATAGTGAATACGACGCGGCATCTGCAATGCGATTTTCCCTGGAGCATCAAAACCCACTGGTTGCGCATCTCGTAGTGGGCGGGAATCCCGTCTATCCCGAAACTAATTTTTCAATGGTCAGTATTTCCGATCCGAAGGTAATGCTGTGGTCACTAAAGCCTGCTGAAGAAGGGATTAATCAGGGCATCATCGCACGTGTCTATAATGTCAACGATCAAGCTTCAAATGCGACATTACAATTATCAAATTCGATTCGCCAGGCCAATCGCACAACACACATTGAGACCAACATTGACAATGCTTCAGTGAGCGATGGAGTCTTGCAAATGTCACTCAACAATCAGCAGTATCAAACCTATCGCCTATTGACGAGCGAAACGATTGATTCAATTCCACCTGAGGTTTCTATTGTCGCGCCGACGAGTGGCGCATTTTTTGCTGCACAATCAAATATTCGGATTGACGCGATGGCAAAAGATTCGGATGGAAGTGTCAGTAAAGTAGAATTTTATCAAGGTACAACAAAACTTGGCGAATCTACTTCCGCACCATTCAGCCTCACGTTAAATTCTCTCCCTTCAGGAAAATATAACGTGACTGCACGTGTGATAGACAATCAGGGTTTCGCCAGAAATTCCAGCTCGATAAAACTTCAGGTCAGTAATTCTATCGCCGATTCTGTCAGTGTCTCCGCCGCGAATTATCGTCGCGTCTTTCTGGCGCGTGGCTCTATCGCTTCCGCCTTTGGGAATTCAATGGCAGTGACTTCGCAGGCAGCCTCGGGGTTGCCATTAAGTACCAATCTCGCAGGCACGACTGTCACAGTTGTTGACAGCCTGGGTCGTCAACGATTAGCACCTTTATTTTATGTTTCGCCGACGCAAATCAACTATCAGATTCCTGAAAATACTGCGGTGGGAACAGCTCGAATCCAAATCAATAACCCTGGACAGCCTGCGAAAACGGAATACATCCAAATCGTGAACAACGCTCCGGGATTGTTTACAGCACAGGCCGACGGTAACGGCGTAGCTTCCGCAGAAATTACCCGCCTCAAAAGTGATGGTTCTCGCAGTGATGAGCGCGTCGCGCAATACGATTCTTCTAGTAATAGTTTTAGCGCAATTCCCATTGATTTAGGAAATGTTAGTGACAAAGTTTTTCTGATTCTTTATGGAACCGGATTGCGTGGGCGTAACCTTAACGTAGCGGCAAAAATCGGCCATCTTAGCGTCCCAATTGATTACATTGGCGCTCAGGGAACCTATGTCGGATTAGATCAGATCAACCTTCAATTACCTCGTGGGTTGATCGGGGCAGGAGAAGTTGAAGTAAGTCTGATGGAGCAGGGACAAAATGCCAATCCAGTGAAAATTAAGATCAAGTAAAACTGAATTGGTCTTCGATCTTTAACATTTGTCTCAGGGCAATTTTAAGAATGCCTGGTCATTGCTGTAGTAACACGAGAGCTAATATTCTGGTCAAGGCAAGTAGTTACAATACCTTGACAAAAACCAAAGACCTAAGACCAACTTACTATATTTTTTTTAATAATATCCAAAATAAATCATCCGCCAGATAAGGTAGCGGCAAATATTCTGGTAACAGATTCAGCGATTTTCCAACTAGTTCCCCCAATGACAAACTCTGCAATTTGAATTGCAACAATGATTTTACATGTCCACCGTTGATCCATTTGGAAGGTCTGCCACGCGCAACTTCTTCAAAGCCAAACGAAGCTGCCAGAGCTTTCAACGTGTCGGGTGAAAACCAGTGAAGAACACTTGGTGGGCTGTATTCATGCCACTTCTGTCCAAACATTCGCGCGGCAAAACTATCTTTATTCCAGCTTTCGATTAACCAATATCCTGAAGGTTTTGTCGCGTTCGCTGCCTGTTGAAGCGCTGTTCCGATCTCCGCAAAATGCGCAATTACCTGCACCATACTCACCAAATCGTACTGTTTACTCTCAGTCAAAGACTCCAAAGCTCCAAGTTGAACGTTGAGGTTGAGTTCTTTTTGAGCGTACTGCGCCATCGCCTGATTTGGTTCAATGCCATCGCCTTGCCAGCCGCCATCCTTGAAGCCTTGCAGAACAAATCCAGCGGCAGCCCCAACATCCAACATCGTTCCCGGGCACATATATTTTCTCAGAATTTTTCCGTAGCGGCGTCCGTGATTGCGTAAAATTCTCGCTTCGCCCAGATAATCGGGATAACCTGCACCTCCGCCTTGAAAATATTCATCTGAGTAAATTGCATTCGTATGATTACTTCCGGTGTTAATCTCAGCAAAGCGATGAAAGCACTTATCACAATCACATATCCAATAACCGTGTGCCTGGAAAATCTGCTTTGAAGAATTATTACAGAGTGGGCAAAGCATAAGTTAATTTGTAGCGTAAATTACTACTGGTTGCTGAGGCGACAGGCTCGCAATTTTATTCATAATCTTAATTTTCATGTCTGGACTTATCATCAAGCTATCAGATAATTTTAAGAAGTTTCCAGCCACTTTTATCAAAGTACTATCAGTTCTATGATAAGAATAGACTACTTTCCATTCATCGGGAGGGTGAAGTATTTCATTAGGAAAGTTATCATTCTTATATTTATTAAGAGTTTCCTTACTTATAACGACATAGGTGTTCTGTAAATTAATCGGCTCGACATCTCCGATTTCGCCAGCTTTCGGTAAACGATAGTTTTTGTATAAATCGTCATGCTGAAAATGATCAAAATATTTGAGCAACCTCTGCTCTGAACGGTGCGCGTAAATTGGGCGATCCCGATGAGTTTGTAAAAATTCCGCCACGGCACGCATATTATCTACGTTCGCACGATAGCTTTGATGCAAAATCCAGACAAACGGTAAAGAGCTAACGATAATGAGGAAAGTCGCGGCTATTTGCAACTTGTTGTTTAGGTGGGATAATAATATTCCCAAGACAACAAGTAATGGCGCACTGAATACCAGCAGATAAGCTTCAATTTTATAGATAGCCAAATATGGATTTATCGTTTGAGGATAAAAAGATAAAATAAGACATAAAACGACTGACCATAATATTGGCAGCCAGCTATTACTGATGATCATTTCAGGGGCTGAGTAATAAAGAGAAATTCGTCTTATTATTAGGATTAATAAGATAACAAATGCTAAGCTCACAGTATGAAAATCAACTAGCATCCAATATAAATAAATCCACGTTTCGTGATTAAAGCCTGATCCTGTAGAGCTAAGCAATAAGTTACTTGAGTGATCGGTTCTGATTAAATCAAGCCTGAATAATCCGTTTCCATAAAAATAGTCAAAGAAACAATATTCAGCCAGGAAAAGAATTGAAAAACCGACCCCGATCCAGCCCCAGTTCCATTGAAGTCTTCGCCTGAGTATGACAATACAAAGAAAAAAAGGTGCTATCAGAACGGCGATAAATTTAGTCGCATACGCCATCCCTAAAGCCAACCCACAAAATACAAAAAACTTGCGATTCTGCTTTATTTCTGACGCCGAATCAGCTTTGACAAAATAATAGAGGCTCAGCAAAAGCCAAAAACTCAACGGAGTGTCCGCCATTGGTTGAGTCGCGTAAATAATTTCAAGCGGAAAAACCGCCAGTGCTATCCCGGTTAGAACGGCAGCACGTATTCCGCCTAAAAATCCAGCCAGAAAATACCCAGTCACCACAGTTCCCAATGAAGTGAACAGAGGAAACAAGGCAGAACTAAAATCATTTACGCCAAATAATTTATAGCTAAGCGCCAGTGGGAAAAGGAGTCCCAATCGAGTTGTTTGTTCAAAAGCATAGGCGGGGTTCCAGTGTCCCTGCACAATATCAGCCGCCACTTTGCTATAGGTAAACGGATCACTTGGCGAGATGCCGTGAAAAAAAATCACCCGTAAAAGCAGCGCAAGCAAGACTATCCACCAGAGAGGAATATAAATCTTATCGCGGATTGCGTTTAACATCTTAACTGCTTTTTCAGGGTTTATTCGCGGACTGGATTAGGAGTGAGCTTGAAGAGGTAGTAATCTTCACACTGGGCTAACAGAGGATATACTCGCAGCAGGTCATTTTCAAAAGTTTTTTTTCGCTGCAAGGTTTTTTTGGCCGCTAAGTAGTATTTGGCCCCACGTCTGGCAAAGTCGGAAACTGCCTCTAAGGATTGTTCTTCAATGCAAACATTAAAGCCTTTACGATCCATCCACAAAAACATAAACGAAGCATTATAGGCGACGGGATAACCATCGTCATCACGGCAAATTCCACCCGTCACAAGAATTAAATCATCAGGCGGAATTAGTTGAGCGAATTTCTCAACACAGTCATGCTGGTTCTGTTCGCTCCAGGTTTTTGCGTCAGCCACGATTTGCCTGCTCTCAAAGAGTAAGGTGCCACATAAACCAAACAGGAGTAAATAAGCTAAAATACTTCTGAGAAATAATTTTGATTCATTACTATCTGCCAAAGAAGCCTGATTTTTGAGAAATAGTGAACCCACCGCAGTGGCGATCAGAGCCAGTGAAACAACCCAGGCAACCTGGGCTAAATTTCCCGAAAGCTTATAGCTCGCTAATACGACAAGTGGAACTGCAATCAGGGTCGAAAGTAATGAGAGTAGATAGATCAGATTCTGCTTGATTAGTAGCTTTCTAATTGCGACTACCCCATTTCCCATTAATAGAGAAAAGGCTGGAATGGAGGCAATATGGTAGTAAAAAGCCCACTGATCTCCGGTCGTTCGTGCGGCAATAAAATAATAACTATAAACTGCAATCAGCCAGAATAAACTATAAGTAACAACTTTATTTTTCCATCCTGTATAGACTCCTGCAATAATTAAGACCATTCCTGTTGGCATTAATGCATACAAAATCTCATTGCGCAGAATCCCAATAATAAATTCTTTATTGGTAAAGAAATCCATTCCGACCCAATGGTATTCATTGGAAACCCCCAGTGAGTTACCATAGCGTAACCAGAAATCATGTGAGTGCAGGTACCAAAGTATATTGGGAAGGAGCGCTAAGATTGCAAAAACCCAGAGTTTAAACCGAAGAAAGACTTTCCAGTTATATTTGCTAATTACCAACAAGGCAAAAAATAATCCAATATGAGCGGCTGTTGCTTTTGATAAAATAGTCAAAGCTGTGGCTAGACAGGAAATCCAGAAATAACCCGACTTATCTTCCTCATACCAGCGAAGAAAACAATAAACCGCCAGGATATAAAAAAAGAACATTAAACTCTCTGGCTGAAGAGAATTTGAGATATAAATAAAGATCGGGTTAAAAGTAAATAAAGCAGCCGCAGTAATAGCTCCTAACTCAGGGAGTAAATATTTTGCCAGTAAAAAAAATACTCCTAACGTTAGTAGTGAAAATACTAATGAAACCACTCTGCCTAAGTATTCATGATACCCGAATAGCTTATACAGTACGGCAGTAGTCCACGGGAATAACGGAAACTCCATCTCAGCATAGCCGGGAGTGTCCCCGCGCCAATCCACACGCGGATACAAAATGTTCATCCCTTCGCGGTAATAATTACGGGCAATCCCGGCTTCATCGCATTCACGCCAGGCAGAACGATCAGCGGGATGCCAAACATTAATGGCTCTGACACCGGCACCAAATAGAAACAAAACTAAAAAAATCCAGGACAACTTTTTCATCGTAGTGTTCGTGTGGGGATAATGCTTTGCCCTACCAGATCATGCAACAGCTTGAAATCACTTTTGCCAAATCGGTGAACTAGAATTGAGCGCAACATTTTGAGAGCCGTTTGAGAAATTTTGAAGTAATTCCCTGAGTGTTTTGATTCACCACCAATTCGTTCGTGATAAGAAACCGGGACTTCAATAATTCGTTTACTCACTTGTAAAACCGCGATCATCATTTCCGGTGAAAGCTCAGGCCCGACGCCTTTTAAAATCGGGCGAATGGATTGATAAGTTTCTCGCCACAGTGCGCGATACGTGCAACCGACATCCGTAAATCTTGGTTGCTGGCTCCACCACAAAAGTTCTACGCCTTTTGCGACCAGTACATTTCCCCAACGCACTGGCCCGCGCATATTGGTTCCCTGCTCGACCAATTCACGCGTCGTCCGTGTACCGACGACCATATCTGCATCTTTCAGATATTCCAGCATCTTGCGCAAGTCACGTGATTTAAAAGAATGATCCGCTTCAACTACCACCAAAATATCGCCGATAGCACGATCCAATCCATAACGAATGGTGTCTCCGTAGCCAATTAATTTAGCAGTTTCGACACGCGCACCAGCTTCAGCGGCAACTTTTGCAGTTCTGTCAATTGAAGAGTTATTGACGACTAAAACTTCATCAACCAAACCCTTGAAATCGTTGACGACGTAACCAATGGATTGCTCTTCGTTATAAGCAGGAATGACGACACTGACTTTGCATTGCTCAAATCGTTCCGCACGAATTTTGTATTGCGCGTAGTTGTAATCATCTACCGTGTTGATATTGAAATAATCACCCTTTAGATAAAAAGGTCGAACAGCATTTTCTTTCTGCGCCAGCATATTGATTGCATCTATCAACTCAACGCGACCGGAACGAACTGAAGGAGCTGTATTTTTGATCGTGGTAAAAATTTCAGGAGTGAAAATAAAAGTTCCACATCCCAGCAGGTTATTCTCAATGATTTCGGGTTTTTCAATTAAATTCGTGATCGTCGAGTCAGCAACTTTCAGGGCATAGTTTTTCTTGATTTGATGCAAATCCTGCGTGGATAAAGCCGAACAAATCACCTTCGTCTGAGCATCAAAATTTTGAAGCAATTCCCGATGATTGGAATGCGTGTACAGTTCATCGCCGAGAATTGTAACGAACGGTTCTTGCAAAACTTCTTCGGCCAGTAACATGCCACGCGCTAAGCCGATGTCCGGCTCATCACATTTCAGGTAGCGCAAATAAACGCCGAGTGACGCACCACTCCCGAAACGACTGATGATTTGTTCCCCTTCGTAACCAACAATGACGGTTATATCGTGAATGCCAAGATCATCGCGCAGGATTTCTATGTTGCGCTGGAGTAAGGTTTTGCCATCAATTTCCAGTAATGGTTTGGGCAGGTATTGGGTTTTCGGATAAGCGCGTATGCCCCGCCCGGCGGCAGGGATGAGGGCTTTGGTTATCATGATCTCTCCTAAGAATAACTTCAGTTATCTGAAGTTCGGGACTAATTCCAACAGGAGTTTTGAGTTAATAACTCAATTTGCAAATTGGTTGTTGTAACTGAGGCTCGAAGGATTTACTAACGTTAATCCTTTGGTTGTGACAGCCTCAGCGTGTTGTTTCATGGTTGTGATCGTGAATTCGTCTTTCATTAAATTAATCATTTCACGAACGATGTTTACCTTCACTTCCCCTTTCATCTGCATGCCAGGGAAAAATGCCAGCTCCTGCACATCATCGCATCCAAGAAAATCCAGTGGATGCAATAAAATCGAAGGCTGTGTCTTCGTTAGTTTGCAAAGCTTCAGTGCCGTTTGGAAATAAAGCTTCGCCACAAATTTTGAATAACTACTTAAATATAAAATGTAACTGATGTGAATCGGCACTTTGAAAAGCGGTAACGTCGTCACCGGAATTTCAGTTAAAGTGCCTTCGCGCAATTGCCATTGATACGGCTGCAAAGGGCGAAACCCTTCTGAAAATTTTCCAAATAAAACTTTTCGTTTTTCCTGCTCTTCCGGCGTGAGTTTCGCAGTAGCAAAGTAAAATGCGCGCGCCAGTGGCCCTAAATACGTTGGGAACGTAGAACAATCATATTCATAACCTCGACGCTTCAAGACACTCAGCAACGTTTCTGAACAACTGAATCCAGGTCCGCGAAATCCGGTCGTATGCATTCCGGTAGCTTGTTCAATTGCGACTTCTGCCTGTGCAATTTCGTCTTCGATCTGTTGCTCGGTGTACAAATGCAACCAGGGTTCGTGATGAAACGAATGATTTCCGATTTCGTGTCCGGCGGCGGCAATAGAAGCAAGCGCGGCATGATTTTTTTCGAGTGCGGCATCCTGACCAACAATAAAAAAGGTGATCGTTTGGTTGCTCTCTTTCAGGAAATCCAGCACGCGAGGAACGACCAGATCAAGATAAGACGGAAAACTTTCCCAGCCCGCATCTCCATGCGTTTTCATGTACGACCATTGATTGTCGAGGTCGAGCGATAAACTGGCGAAGGGTTTACTCATAAATCTTTTACGCTACCTGACGCATCACAGCCGGCTTTTCTTTCGACGAAGAAAGCAATCTCGGCATGACCTGTTCTGCTAATTTAATACCTTCATTTACATTCAATGTGCCGTTGAGAATATGCGACGAATTCACTACGAAAACTCCCGGCATTGAGGTTTCCATCGCTGGGACTTTGGTTGAATAATTTAACGTCGGCAGTGGAAACACATTCCGCACACGAGAAATATTGAACGCCAGCACCTCTGAACTTTCAAGCTGCGGATACATTCGTTGTAACGCTGCGACAAATTTGCTTTCAATTTCGGCATCCGATTGATTCAGGATCGGGTCGCCGTCCGCAAAGTATTTTGGTAAATATACCAATGAATTCCCGCCAAACTCTACTTTATCAACCAGCGCAGACATTTCGATCACTGCCGTAAACGGAACCCAGCTTTCGGTAATATTCGTCACGTAATATCCCGCCAGCGGCTTTTTCAAAAGCACCGAAGCGCAAACAATTCCCTGATACTGAATATCATTCAATTTTTGTTTTTCATCATTGGTCAACTCAGTACAAATTTTTGCCGCGACGTTGCCGGGTACTGTCAACACTATCTGATCGTGAAGCGCATAGTTGCCATCTGCAAATTCAAGTTTGACCGAGCCGTGACTGGTCGAAGCATTCGTGATGGAGCTGTTCAGCTTCAGCTCGACGTTTTCCTGCTGTAACATTTCGGCAAAGCGAGCGAGGACTTGGGCATAGCCGCCGCGCACGTAGCCGAACATTTCTTTTTTCAATCCTGAACGCCGCGCTGCATACATTCGGGCAATCGTCGTCCAGATAAATGCTGCCGAAGTCTGCTGATAATTGTCGCCTAATTTTGAGCGCAACAAAGGCAACCACATTTTTTCAAAAGTACGTTTGCCGGATAATTTCTCCAGCCATTCAGCGACTGGAATCTTTTCAAGTTTTTTCCAATCCTGAATTTTAGAGGCGTAAAAAATTGTCGCGCCAAGTCGAAATTTATCCATCAGATTCAACGGAGGAAATTGCAAAAACTCCAATGAATTTGACATCGAATACATTTTCCCGTCCGTATAAAATCCGGTGCGCGTCTGCACCCATTGCATGTCCTGTTCGAGTCCAAGCTCACTCAGCAAAGATCGCAGATGCGTATCCGAAAGTAGCGTGACGTGATAATGACGATCCCAGGTGATGCCTCCGAATTGCCACGCACTCGCCAGACCTCCGAAGTGTGGAGCACTTTCATACAGCGTGACTTTTTTCCCAGCTTGCGCCAAACGATGCGCCAGCGTCATCCCCAGCATTCCGCCGCCTATAATTGCCCAATTTTCTGACTGATCTGACATTTTTATTTCGTGCTCAATTCCCTGACTTGTTGGTTTGTTACTTCATAACTTAATCCGCAGGCACTGCAATTTACGACTATTACTTTTTCTAAATCCTGTTCAGCAAATCTCATCATTAGCTGCCCACAACGGCAAACACATCCGACAGATTTTGCTGGATGCCCGATGACCAGGTGAAAATCAGGAACGGATTTTGTCACTAACGATCCCATTCCAATCATCGCAAATCTTCCAATCGTCAAATCATTGCCAATCGTGCAGCCAGCGCCAATCGTTGCGCCTTCCTTCACTAAAGTTGGCAACGTATGCTCATCAGGATCAGACGGACGAAGCTGCTTTAAATCCGGTGTCGTAGCACGAGGAAACCGATCATTCGTGAAAATTGTTCCGGCGCTAATCATCACACCATCTTCAATGGTGACAGCATTACAAATGTAAACCATCGCATTGATTTTGACGCGGTTGCCAATGCTGACACCGTAAGCAATATACGTCTTTTCACCCACAATGCATTCTTCGCCCAGCGTCGTGGAATGACGAATATGCACATTATCCCAAATGCTTGAGCCGGCGCCGAGCTGGACGTTATCTTCGATTAAGGCGGTCGGATGAAGGCGAATACTCATGCAATTTTTCTCAACCCCGTTTCCTGATCCACTAATCTCAAATAGTTGTTATCGAGCGCATGACTAATTTTTGTCCAGTGACTTTTTTGCAACGCAGTGTATGCCGCTTCGATGACTTCGACAGAAGCAATAGCATCACTGGCAGTTACCAGCAAAGCTTCTTCTCCGCGAATGCCACCGCAAAAATTAATAATATTACTGCGGAAAGCCTGCACTTTATCGTAGCCTTGCCCGAAGGTAATCCATTCGGTACTCGTGTTCTGACGATATTTCGATGACTTCCAACCAACGACGACCGTACCTTTCGTGCCGTAAATATTGATATAACTTTCGAGTTCTTTATTCACGCTCCACGACAAATCAATCCGTCCCTGAACGCCGTTGGTGCTACGAATATAAACCTGCACGGATTCTTCCACTTCAAGATCATGCGCTCGCACACCTTCGATTACCTGTAGTTCACCCAGCGGTCCAAGAAAGTAGCGCATAATATCAATCGAATGCGTACCGTTATCTATCAACACGCCACCGCCGCTGATTTCCCGCTGTGAATTCCACCGCTTCGACATGTCAATGTGCGAGGTGAAGGCATTCTCAACTAAAAGCAGCTCACCAAGAATCCCTGAGCGGACAATACTTTTGGCGCGGACGACATCTTCAACATAACGAAATTTCGAAGCCATCGTCAGCTTCACGCCATTGCGCTGCGCGGTGTCCAGCATTAATTCAGCGCTGCTAACATCAATGCTCAATGGTTTCTCGCATAGGACATTGACTTTTCGCTGGCAAAAAAATGTCGCAATCTCAGGATGCGAAACCGGAGGAGTGCAAATAATTACGGCATCCAAATTCCATTCATCCGCGAGCGCTTCATAATTATTGTAGGCACGACATCCCGCCTGTGAAGCCAGTTTTTGTGCGGCGTCAACATTCAAATCAACGATGCCTACCAGCCGTGCAATCCGCAAATCTTTAAAAGCCTGCACGTAAGATTGCGCAATTCCACCAGCGCCAATTAACCCAAATCGAATCACCTCTTCAGCCATTACTATCTCTTTTTCAGTTGGCTAATTCGTTCACGGCCTGCTGCAAGGAAGCCGCTATGTAATGAACGTGTTCGTCGTTATATTTTTCATTCCAGGGCAAAACAAGAATGCTTTCCAAACCTGAGAAAGTACCGGGAAACTTTTCAGGGCTGTAATCTACGGCTGCTGGTCGCGCCAGCGTAAAAGGCCAGCGACTATTTCCGAAGGTGCGTTGTTCTGAGAAAACCTGACATTGAAAAGCCGGCTTCTGGATGTAACGCGGAGCCGAAAAAATGCCACGTTCTTCTTTCAGCTTTTTGGCTAAACCAACTGCGCCACCGGGAATAATTTCACCGTCAACGCGCAAACAATATTTCCAGAAACTGCTTTCGCTGCCGGCTGCCACGTAAGGCGTTTCAATTCCACGGACTCCAGCTAATAAATCTGAAAGCTGATTCGCGGTCTTCTGGCGTTGCGCTACCGACCAATGTAATTTTTCGAGCTGCGCCAAAGCCACTGCTCCAGTCAATTCGTTCATACGATAATTCAGCGCGATAAAATAATGATCGGGATTTGGATCGCCATACCCGAAAGCTTTATTGACCAGCAGGAAAAGCCGCCGCGCCAATGCTTCATCATTCGTCGTCACGATGCCGCCTTCCCCGGTCGTCACATGCTTGCCCTGCTGCAAACTGAAACATCCAATATCGCCAATCGTACCAACATATTTTTCGTTGTATTTGCCCAGAAAAGCCTGTGCAGTGTCTTCGATCACGGGAATGTTACGGGCGTTGGCAAGCGCTAAAATTTTGTCCATCTCGCAGGGGTTTCCGAAGAGATGCGTCACGATAATCGCTTTGGTTTTATCGCTCAGACAGGCTTCAATTGTTTCAGCAGTAACGTTCCATGTTTTCGGACAGACATCCGCAAAAACCGGGATCGCTCCCTGATATAAAATCGGCGTCAACGCTCCCATGTCCGTAATGGAAGTCGTAATGATTTCGTCACCCGGTTCGGGATCAATCGCAGCGATGGCAATGTGGACGGCGGCTGAACCTGAAGTGCAGGCATACGCATACTTTGCGCCCAACATTTCGGCAAAACGTTTTTCGAGAGATTTGACGAAAGTTCCTTTGGTGCTGGTGAGTGTGCCAGAGCGAATCGCGGTGGAAACCAAAGCAATTTCTTCTTCGCCTAATGTGCGCCCGGAAGCATCCTGATCGGAAGGTAAAATCAAATTTTCGGTCGGTAATACATTAATAGTCATTGATCTTTTACAGCTCTCGCAGCAATGAAATCTGCGTATTTTTATTTAATCGTCACATCCGGGATCGTGAGTTTCTGCGGTGAATTATTAATAACTTCATCACTTTTCAAAAATCGCATTCGCCACAATTTCGACAGGAGTTTTAAATGTCCAAAAATTGTTTTTGCCAGCTTCATCTTGGAAAATCCGAAGAGTCGAACCGCCAGAGTTGCGGGAAACTCCACCACTTTGGCACCACGCAAATCCAGCCTGCCTAATAATTCCGCAACACCTAGAAATCCATCTTCTTCCAGCTCCAGACTTTCGACTTCGCTGCGTCGGTACACGCGAAAACAACTCGTATAGGTCGCCAGTTTTTGACGTAGTACCTGCCGATAAAGAAATGATGAGCCTTTAGATAACGTTAAGCGCCACGCCGGAACATTCAGCACTCTTCCCTCTGAGTGATACGGCGAAGCTGTGACCAGCGCGACATCATCTTTCAGGAACGGGATCATGTTTTTCAGTTCGTGCGGATCGTAGGTGCAATCACAATCCATCGAACAAACAATCTCAGTTTTCGCAGCGCGAATTCCGGTCATAATCGCAGCGGCGACACCTCGGTTTTTCAGATGCTTCACTAAACTAAAATTGCCTTGCTCATTAAAATGTTTATGCAATACATTCCAGGTTTGATCAGTACTGCAATCATCAACAAAAATAAATTGCGCCGCATATTTTTCAGCTAATGATTCCTGCACGCTTTGCAAAGTATTCGATAGATATGGGAGGGACAGTTCTTCATTAAAGCAAGGAATCACAATCGAAACCGGAGTCTTGGACGATGCGGCTACATTGATTTTTGTAGGCAGAATTTGAGCAGGCTGCTTAAAAGCAAAATCTGAAGCAAGTTTCGTACTTAATTTTAAATGCTCGGCAAAAGGAGTGAATTCGTATTTTTTGAGATAATCTTCAATGACCCAATACATTTTGCCAAGATTACGGTAATGCCTGATTTTGTTGAGCGATGATGCGCTGTTGATGCGCGGTTGCGAACGATCCAGCTCCCAGACATGAAAGTACATCACGAATGGGGCTTCATAAGACTCGTGCCAGCTTTGCACAGATTGCTTAATTAAGGTGTGCGGGAATTGGCGAAAGAAATTCCCTCCCGCTAACGGCACAGTGGCCCCCAGCATTTTCCACGTTGGGACAGGAAATTCCCACAACTGACCTTCGCCAATTTTGATTGGATGCGCAAACCGATGCGCCGGATTTTTTGACAAATCACTGCCGGTTGGAACAATACTGGTATCGTAAGCGAAGCCTTCCTCTGCCAATATTTCCAAGGCCCAATCCGCCTTATTCATCTGCCAGCGTTGCGCCGAACGAAAGCCCAGAACTTTGGTTTGCGCCGCATTTTCCAGCAAGTCTTTCGAGCGCAGAATTTCATCGCGGAATTGGTCACGGCTCATCTGCGCTAAATCCAGCGTCGAATAACAGGCAACTTCGTGACCGCGCCGAATAATTTCCTGAATTAGTTCAGGTTTACGCTCAGCAATCCAACTCAGAGAAAAGAAAGTAACTTTGGCTGAAAAACGATCCAGCAAATCCAGCGCAGAAATTGTATTGTCCTCGAAACGCGCCTCAAATCTTGACCATTGTTCGCGCTGAATTAACTGGTCAAACGCGCCGACATGGAAATAGTCTTCCAATAAGACTGCCAAGAGGTGTTTTTTTGTCGGGAATGACTGATTCATCAAAAACTTTGTCGAGTAGATAAAGAGAGACCAGGTGCGGAGCAATACAGCCTATCTTTTAGCGCTGGTTAATTTCATTTTTATTGCATCAATATAACAATCGTTAAATAGGCTCATCAACAGGACGACCTGAATCCTGTTCAAAGCTACACTGACCACCTTTGAATAATGGAAATTGACCTAACGCTGGGGAAAGCGATATTGGGGTTGACGCGAGGTAAAACAAGTAGTCACGCAAGGCGTAAAAACTCGACTCGCCATTGCAGGTACGGGGCATACAAACCTCACCAATGGTTACAGAGTATTTTGATTATTAGAGTGACGCAGAATTAATATTACGGCGCAAAGGCGAGGAAAGCAAGAGTTTTAAATTGTTGACAACACGACATTTAAGGCGATTTAACAAATCAATAGGAATTGTGTGAAGGACCTAATAGCGTTAAGTTTAGATCGTAGTGCGGCTTGCCCGCACAGCACGGGCGAGCCGCTCGTAATACAATTAAATCCAAGACCTTGTGCATTTCTGGAATCGCTGCTACATTCAGAATGTAGTTCTTTTGTACCTCACTGGGTTAGATTTCTCTTCTCCCTCTTTCCTCTCTAAAAAATCTAAATTACTTGCGTTATTCATCGTATCTCACTGCTTGCGATCAGTGTTTTGATCCATTCAGATAGAATCTCACTATTTTTCACCAAAACGGAGTATCACCCATGACCTCACACAAACTCACACAATTTTTATTGACAGTAGCGGCGTTGATTGTCGTCACTGCTTCATCTTTCGCGGGTCCCGCACCAACCAATGTTGGCGTCAGCGATCAGAAAGCCGGTTCATTTCTGGTTTTCCCGTACTACAACTCGAAGAATGGCGCCGAAACGACGATGACCTTGAGCAACGTTGGACCATATAGCGCCAACGTCCATTTATTGTTTATGGATGGCGCTTCCTGTAATCAAGCGGACACACACGTTTGTTTGACGGCTAATGCCAGCATTGAAATAAAAGCTTCGGAATATGATCCTCAGAACAACGGCTACTTGCTG
This sequence comes from Blastocatellia bacterium, assembly GCA_043775925.1. Taxonomy (GTDB): domain Bacteria; phylum Acidobacteriota; class Blastocatellia; order RBC074; family RBC074; genus JAFDVL01. The sequence continues at coordinate 16,732 of JAYVRW010000419.1, read as the reverse complement.
GCGTTTGTGGTCAATAATCAGGGACTTTTGATTTCTTACAATGGATTGATTGGCAACGCTTTTGTCAATGACGGTGAATATGTCGGCAACTATGGCGCACAATCTTTTGCGTCGTTACTTCCGCTTGGAGCGTTCACCGATGGCGGAGTTGGTTCTTTCTCATCAATTCTGATGGATGGTGTGCGCTATGATCTGTGCCCAAAAGCGTTCGCCGTGGAGATCAAAAGCCCGGTAACTTCAGTCAATCAAAAAATTGTCCTCGCGGGATTGACTGGAGCACTAGATATTAGCAGAGCGTCCGGTATAGCGCAGGTGGGTGTGGGTGTAGCATACAACGGTCAGGAAGCCGCTCGTAGTTTCTCGAATTTCTTTCCCAGTGGATGCTTCTCACAGACGATCATTGATGGAACACATCCAAGAGTACCATCAACATTGAGCACCCTGATCCCTAAGGGCGAAGTAGGAACCTTACAATTCAACGTGACAGCAGCGGTTGGGTTGATCATGAGTTCGAACAAAAGCCCTTTGAGTGGAATTCGTACTCTGCACGTCACGCAGGTCGGTCGTTCACGCATTGATGTCCCGCAATATACGCCGCCTTGTCAGATTTGGAATGGTCCATCTCCCGACTAGGATAAATTCGGATTGCTAGTCTTCGTGATAGAAAGGTCAGCGGCTTCGGTTGCTGACCTTTTTTCTATTTTCCCGACTGGAGCGCAAGCGTCCCCGCTTGCCAACGTCGCGGGAGCAGCGTAAAGAATTCTGCGAGCCGTGGATTTTCACAGAAAGCCCACGACGCTACACTTGGAGCAAGCGGGGACGCTTGCGCTCCTGTTATTTATCCTCTCAACCAATCGGCCATCAACCGATACACTTCTGCGCTGAATACCAATCCTGAATGCGTACCTTTTACTTCGTGATTTATTTCTTCGCCGAGGCAGGCGTTCCAATCCACTACGCCGTCGGTTTTGGTGTAGATGGCGCAGTGTCTGACTTCGGGCGGGAATGCGCTGCGCAAGGCGGCTACGGAGGGACATTCGCAAAATCCGGTGAAGCAATGCGGTTGGTCAGATTGGATTTTGCTTCTGGCTTTGTCGCTGAGTCGTAAAATAAATGAGTGCGCCCGAATCCCACGAAATGGTGAGCCGAGCGTGATGATCGAAGCGATTTTTTCAGGATTATTCGTGGCGGCGATGCGGGCTAAAACCCCACCCAGGCTGTGACCGATGAGGTGAACTTTGCCGTTGGTTTCAGCGTATGCTGCTTCGATGGTGGCTTGTAATTTTTGCAAAGCGCGTTCAATGCAATCGTTGTTTTGTTCGATCCCGGAAGGAAAAGCGCGGTAGCCGATTTGGTTCAGCCATTTCGTCAGATATGCCGTGTAATTATCAGTGCATAAAAATCCGGGAATCGTAATGACGGCAGAACCATCGCCGTGCGGAATGCCAACGCCCTGAAAGACGGGATCGTAACGCAATTTCGTCAATTCACGCAGCAGCCGGATTTCGCGCCAGAGCGGAATTTTGACGGCAATTTGTTCGGGATGAAAGGCTGATTGGAAAACGCTCATATTTGTTTGTTTGACACTCTCTTCGTGCGTGACTACACTGGTTTTGTCGCGGCTTTTTCAGTGTACCGCCTCAAGGAGTAATTATAATGAATTTATTGTTTGCAGCACCAGAATTTACCTTGCAGGGAATATTGGTTTTTATATTGGTTCTTTGTGTGATGGTGACGATCCACGAATTTGGTCATTTCATCGTTGCCAAATGGTTGGGGATTCCGGCGGAGGTTTTCTCGGTCGGATTCGGCAAGCGGTTATTTGGATTTGACTGGGGCGGAACTGATTTTCGCATCAGCCTGTTGCCGCTGGGTGGCTATGTTAAATTTCGTGGCGAAAATTTGGAAATGATTCAGGGCAAGAGCGAAGGCTCGGTTGATGAATTTCTGGCACATGCCGGATGGAAGCGTTTTCTGGTCGCGCTCGCGGGGCCTGTTTTCAACATTGTCACCGCGATTCTGATTCCGACGATTGGAATTATGATTGGATTCAATCAGCGCCCGATTAGTAATCAGGAAACGATTGTCGCTTCCGTTGTGCCGGGGCAGCCTGCTGATAAAGCCGGATTGCAGGCTGGCGATAAAGTGCTGAGCGTGAACGGCGTCAAAAATCCAACGTTTGATGATTTCAAAATGGAAATCAGTTTGCGTCCCGGCGAAGAAATTCCTTTGATGATTGAGCGCAGTGGACAGCAGATTCCAAAGACTGTCGTTCCCGTCGCAGACGGCGATCAAAAAGAAGGACGTATCGGTGTTGTCCCCGATATGGCGATCAAGGATTTGAAAGTTATCAAAGTGAATCCTGATTCAGTCGCGGCGAAGGCCGGACTTCAGGTGAATGACCGTTTGGTTTCCATTAATAATCAGCCGTTGGTGGCGCAAAGCCGCTTCCAGCAAGTCCTGAAAGAAATTAACGATAAGGAAATTACGTTGGGAATAGATCGTGCCGGGCAACCAGTGCAGCTTAAAGCGATTCCACACGCGACGAAAGATGATCCGTTGGGACTCGGAGCAGATTTGACCGACGCGGTTTTCAAACAGGAAAAAAATCCTCTTGCGGCCCTAGCGTTTGGCTGGAATTTTAACGTAAAATTCTTCAATGCGAACGTCGTCGCCTTCAAGCAAATCTTTACGGGCAAGCGTTCAGCGCGTGAATCGCTGGCGGGTCCAATCGGAATGGCGCAGTTGACTTCAGGTGTTTTCAAAGACGGAGGTTGGGCTGGTGTTATTCAGATGATGGGCTTTTTAAGTTTGAGTTTAGGCGTCATGAATTTGTTGCCAATTCCGGTGCTGGATGGTGGCATGATTTTGATGATTTTCATTGAAGGCTTATTGGGATTAGTCGGGAAAACTGTTTCAATGAATATGCGGGAACGCTATCAACAAGTCGGATTTGTCGCGTTGATGTTATTGATGGGATTTGTCTTTTTCAATGACTTCGCGCGAGTTTTACCTTTTGGAAAATCAAGCGAGCCAGCGCCAGCAGTATCGGCATCTCCGGCTCCAGGGAAATGATAAAAAAATATGGCTACAGAAAATAACGACTCGCAATTTGTGCGAGGGCTGGGGCTGTTAGATTCTACAATGATTGTTGCCGGATCCATGATTGGATCCGGCATTTTTATTGTTTCCGCTGATATTGGGCGGCAGGTCGGTTCTCCGGGCTGGCTCATCGTCGTCTGGCTCATCACCGGCTTGCTGACGTTGATCGGCGCGCTCAGTTATGGCGAACTTGCCGCGATGATGCCAAAAGCTGGCGGGCAATATGTGTACCTGCGTGAAGCCTTTTCACCGCTCTGGGGATTTCTCTACGGCTGGACATTTTTCTTTGTGATTCAAACGGGAACCATCGCCGCAGTAGCCGTTGGCTTTGCGCGTTATCTGGGGGTTTTAGTTCCGAGCATTTCTGAAACTAATTATTTGATTCCGCCGATTCATTTAGGTTCAAGCTATGCCGTCTCGCTTTCGACGGCGCAGTTGGTGGGGATTATTTTGATTGCGCTATTGACGTGGATTAATACACGTGGACTCAAAGTAGGAAAGCTCATTCAAAATGTCTTTACCTTTGCGAAAACCGGAGCACTGATCGCACTGATTGTTTTGGGCTTTGTCATTGGTTGGAAGACAAATGCCGTGAGTTTAAATTTCGGAGATTTCTGGACAGTGCGCGGATCATTGCAGGATGTCGGACATGGATTACTGGCTTCGCTGCCGCTGGGATTATTTGTTGGCATTTGTGTCGCGCAAACCAATTCATTATTTTCTGCCGATGCCTGGAACAGCATCACCTTCACCGCTGGCGAAGTTATCAATCCAAAACGTAATATTCCGCTGTCGCTGGCATTCGGGACAATCCTTGTGAGCGGGCTGTATTTACTGGCGAATTTTGCTTATCTGGTGACGTTGCCGTTTGAGACCATTCAAGCTGTACCGAGTGACCGTGTCGCGTCCGCTACGGCGGAAGTTATTTTCCCCGGCGTCGGAGCTACGCTGATGGCAGCAGCGATTATGGTTTCGACGTTTGGTTGCAATAACGGATTGATCCTGTCAGGTGCGCGCGCTTACTACGCGATGGCGAAAGATGGATTATTTTTCAAGGCAGCGGGCGAGCTGAATAAAAATGCAGTTCCGGCGTGGGGCTTAGTGATTCAGGGCTTGTGGGCAGCTTTTTATGTGTTGCCACGCACGATCAAAACTGCGGCGGATGGAAAAGTCAGCTATGGAAATCTTTATGGAGATTTGCTGACATACGTGATTTCTGCGGCATTGATTTTTTACATTTTGACGATCATCGGAATATTTGTTTTACGGAGCAAACAACCCAATGTCGAACGTCCTTACAAAGTATTTGGCTATCCCGTCATCCCCGCGCTTTACATCGTGGGAGCCGCCATCATTCTCGTTGTGTTATTCACCTATCAAACGGCGGCGACGTGGCCTGGATTGTTGATTATTGCGACAGGATTTCCCGTATATTTCTGGTGGAATCGAAAGAGCAGCCATTGACCGCTGGCGCAGTTCAGCTTAGAGTTTGCAAGTTCAAACTGCGGAGCTTGCATTTCAAGCAAAAGCTTCCGCCCAATCAAGCAAGTAAAAATAACTCAATAAATTATCGGAGGTCTTGATGTCCAACCAAATTGCGACCAAACCCATTAATAAATTCATCGCCAATCTAATGGCGACCAAACCCATTAATGAAATCATCGCTGAAGCTGGGGAAACTGGCGAGCACACGTTGAAAAAAACTTTGAGTGCATCCGCCTTAACGTTTCTCGGAATTGGCGCCATTATCGGAACAGGTATTTTCGTTTTAACCGGGCAAGCCGCCGGAAAACATGCAGGTCCGGCAGTTGTAATTTCGATGATCGTCGCGGGAATCGTTAGTTTATTTGCGGCTTTGTGCTACTCGGAGTTCGCTTCGGCTGTTCCGATTTCTGGTTCGGCATACGCTTATGGATATGCCACTCTGGGCGAGTTTGTGGCGTGGATTATTGGTTGGGATTTAATTCTTGAATATGCATTTGGTGCGGCGACTGTTGCGGTCGGATGGTCTGGTAACGTGGTCAAATTATTAGGCGCTGTGGGCATTCCGTTTCCGGTCAGTTTGAGCGCGGCTCCCGGAACAAAATTTGTGACCTTTACCGCTGAGATGATTCAGAAGGTTGACGGCACAAAAGTCGGCGATACGATTTTACACCCAGGTCTTGGTTTGAATGTTATTACGGCGGAGTTAACCAAAGCAATGTCGCAGGTGGGAGTTACAGCACCGATTGAAACAGCGCTTTTCAACCTTCCTGCTTTTTTGATTTCGATTGCGATTTGCCTGTTGTTGGTCAAAGGAATTCAGGAGTCAGCCAGCTTCAATTCACTGGTTGTGATGGTCAAACTTTTTATCGTTGTCTTGTTTATTCTTGCCGGAATCGGCTTCGTCAATATGTCGAACATCGGAATCGGATGTGTAGCCGGAACAGCAGGTTGCGCGGCGTTCATTCCGCCAAATACGGGGGTCTTCGGCGAGTTTGGCATCAGCGGAATTTTTACGGGTGCAGCAGTAATTTTCTTTGCGTATATCGGCTTTGATGCGGTTTCGACTGCGGCTCAAGAGGCAAAAAATCCGCAACGTGATATGCCGCGAGGCATCATTGGTTCGCTGTTGATTTGTACAGTTTTGTATATTTTGGTTTCCGGCATTATGGTCGGGCTAATTTCCTATACCCAGTTGAAAGGGGAAACCGCGCCAATCGCCGCCGCTATGGGTGCTGCCGCCAACCAAGCTGCCAGCGGCTCATTTATGAAAACGTTGCTGACTTCATTCAAACTCATTGTTTTAGGAGGCACGGTTTTGGGATTAAGCTCCACCATGGTTGTGATGATGATGGGGCAACCACGTGTTTTTTATTCAATGGCGAAAGACGGTTTACTGCCGGCCTGGGCCGCGAAAGTTCATCCGAAATATCAAACTCCACATATTACTACTTTGCTAACAGGCGGAATTGTGGCGATTATGGCAGCGCTTGTTCCGATTGATTTGCTGGGCGAACTTGTCAGTATCGGAACGTTGTTCGCCTTTGTGATCGTAGCCATTGGAATTTTGGTGTTACGAAAAACCAACCCCAATTTGCCACGACCTTTCAAAGTTGCCGCTGTTTGGGTAGTGGCGCCGCTTTCAGCGATTACCAGCCTTTTATTGATGGCAAGTTTGCCATGGGATACGTGGCTGCGCTTGATTATCTGGATGGCAATTGGACTGGTGATTTATTTTGTGTATGGCAGACATCACAGCAAGCTGGCTCAGAGAAATAATCGTTAGCACTGATTCAAAAGATTGGTAAGCTTACAGCGTAGGAGTTTGACAACTCCTGCGCTGTTTCTTTTACATGGGGTTATTCAAAATCCTGCTAAATTCCTTGTTGCAATGAAGCTTGGCTTGTAGTTTACTTCTCGTCTGTTCACAACCTTTGCCCTGACTGTCCGAAATAATTTATGAAATCATTTGTTCTCATTTTTGTCTTTTTATTAATTAGTAATTCTGATGTTTTGGCGCAACCAACCGTGAGGAAATCTGCCACGCCTCCGCCCGCCAAGCAAGCCGAACCTACTGCGCAACCAAACGAAGACGAAGACCTCAAGCAGGCAATTCAAAGCTCCGGCGGCAGCGAACAGATCATCATGGATAATCTGGATGGCTTTCTGGCAAAACATCCAAATTCCAAGCACAAAGATGAAATTGAGCAGGAACTTTTCAAGTTGGCGACCAAGCTCCAGAATCGTAATCGCGCTATTGTTTATGGAGAAAGAATTCTGACTGATGATGACAGTAAGCTGGAAATTCTGACAGCAGTTGTGACGAATTTGCGGGAACGAAAAAAAGAAGGTGATCTGACTAAAGCTTTGGTCTATGGCGATAAATTGGTGAAATCGCTCGAAGATATTTTTACGAATCGAACGAAGCCGATGAAAGTCAGTCCCGCGCAATGGGAACGACAAAAAGGCAGCGCGGTGGCGGCGGTTTATTTGTTGCGTGGGCAAATCCACAACGATCTAGGAAACCTCGAAAAGGCAGAAGCGGATTTGCTGAAAAGTTACAAACAATCTCCGATGGCGGCTTCGGTGGCGATCCTGGCAGGCATCGCTGAAAAGCGTAAAAATACCGATCAGGCGCTTGAATACTATGCGCAAGCGTTCGTCCGTTCGATGGAATCAGAAGAAGGAGTGAACCGCGCTGACGTTCGCCATAAGCTGGGACAGCTTTACACGCTCAAAAATAATTCTGAAAAAGGCCTGGGCGATTTGGTGATGAAGACGTATGACTCCATTGTCAAAGATGACGCCGCCAAATTAGCCAAGCTTGAACCACCAAGTTTGAATGAAGGCGTGAATGATCCAATGGAATATCGGCTGACAAAATTAAGTGGCGGAGAAGTCAAGCTCTCTGATTATAAAGGCAAAGTTATCGTGGCAAATTTCTGGGCGACCTGGTGCGGCCCGTGCCGTGAAGAAATGCCCATGCTTGAACGCGCCATGCTGAAATACAAAGACGATAAAGACGTAGTGTTTCTCGCCATCAATACCGACGAAGACCGTAATTACGTTGATCCTTACGTCAAAGGTCAAAAAGTAAAATTGCCCGTGGTTTATGCCAACGATCTGGATGTTTTATATCGCATCAATTCGATCCCTACCACAATGGTTTTTAACCGCGAAGGTCAAATCAGTTATCGTCAATCCGGTTTTGGCGCAGGCTCCGATTTTGTCGGGATGATTAGTGACCGCATCGAAGCGGCAAAGAAAAAATAGAGTGCATCTCTTATGCGTGTCCTAATTTTATTGGCTTCCATCATTTTTCTTGTCGCTGATTCGTCAGAGCAACAAAGCTATAAATTTAATTTCAGTACTGGAAAAAGCGGATTCACACAGGTTTCACCAGCTACCACTTACAGCCGTGAACGCGGCTTTGGATTTGAGCCGGGAGCAAGCCTTTCCATTCATCACAATTCAAAAAATTCTTCCCTCGGAGATTCTCTCATCAGCGAAAAGCCGTTCCATTTCTCGGCTGCGCTGCCTGAAGGCAACTATCGCGTGACCATCACTTTTGGTGATTCGGAAGCTGTTTCTGAAACAACTGTCAAAGCCGAATTGCGCCGCCTGATGCTCGAAAAAGTTACAACTGCCAAAGGCAAATTTGTGGTGCAGAGTTTTATCGTCAACATCCGAACTCCAAAATTTTCCGGCGGCGAAGTCAAATTGAAAGACCGTGAAAAAACTTTTGAAAACTGGGCGTGGGATGAAAAACTGACGCTGGAATTCAATGGAGCGCATCCCGCCATTTGCGCCATTGAAATCGCTCCGGTCAACGTCCCGACAATTTTTCTGTTAGGAGATTCGACCATCTGCGATCAGCCCCGCGAACCTTATAACAGTTGGGGACAAATGCTGCCGAGATTTTTCAAGTCGGAAATTGCTATTGCCAATCACGCCGAATCAGGTGAGTCGCTAAAAAGTTCGCTGGGCGCAAAACGCTTCGACAAAGTTTTCAGCCTGATGAAATCTGGCGATTACCTGTTTCTTCAATTCGGACATAACGACCAGAAAGAAAAAGGCGAAGGCATTGGCGCGTTCACTTCGTACAAATCTGATTTGAAAAAAATTGTTACTGAAGTTCGCAAGCGGGGCGGGATTCCAGTTGTAGTGACTTCGATGAATCGTCAAAATTTTGATGAGAATGGCAAGGTCTTCAATACGCTCGGCGATTATCCTGAAGCCGTCCGGCAGTTCGCCAAAGAAGAAAATATTGCGCTGATTGATTTGAACGCAATGAGCAAAGATTTTTATGAAGCGTTGGGCGCTGAGAATTCAAAACTGGCATTTAAGGACGGAGACGGCACACATCACAGCAATTATGGGAGCTACGAATTAGCCAAATGTATCGTCGAAGGAATCAAAATTAACAAGCTTGGCATTACAAAATATTTGATGAAAGATTTGTTGCCATTCGATCCGCATCATCCTGATCCATTTGAAAGTTTCAAAATTCCGGCGAGTCCTTTGTTCACCGAAATGAAGCCATTGGGGAATTAGACAGGATTGACATGATGAACAGGATTTTACAAATTTCCTGGATTGATTGGTCTTCCCATCCTGTCAATCTTGTAAATCCTGTCTAAGTTTTCAAAGAATATGCAATATTTTCTAAGTTCTCTGCTACTGATTCTTCTCACAACATCGGCATTCGCCAAAGACCCCATCACGATTTATCTGGCGGGTGATTCGACGATGGCGGAAAAGAAATCTGATAAGCGACCTGAAACCGGATGGGGAGAATTTTTACAGCAGCATTTCAAAGCCCAAAAAGTCCGCGTTGAAAATCACGCGATGAACGGACGCAGTACTCGCACTTTCATTGAAGAAAAACGATGGCAGGTCATCCTCGAAAAATTGAAGCCGGGCGATTATGTCTTCATCGAGTTTGGTCACAACGATCAGCCCAAAGAAAAAGCGAGCCACACTTCGCCGGAAGCTTTCAGAAATAATTTACGTTGCTTCGTGAATGAAACACGCGAGAAAAAAGCGTATCCGATTCTGCTGACGCCTGTGATGCGTCGTCGCTTTGACGACAAGGGGGAATTCTTCGATACGCATTTTGAATACCCTGATTTGATGCGTGCCGTAGCCAGAGAATCCAATGTCCCACTGATTGATATGCAGCGCAAAAGTGAGCGCGTCATCAAAGAATACGGGATTGAAGGCTCAAAGAAATTATTCCTGCAATTAAAACCGGGCGAGCATCCGAACTATCCCCAAGGTGTCGAAGACAATACGCATTTTTCGCCGCTTGGCGCCGAGCTGATGGCAGCCGAAGCCGTCGCCGGATTACGCGAGCTGCACATTGATTTGGCAAAATACCTAAAGAAAAAATAGCCTGCGCTGATTACTTCTCCATGACCTGTGAGAGCTGATAAAGTTTAGCTTTTAATTGCTCATCCGTGACGTGATCTCTCAATTCCTGAATGATGACATCGGCAAATCTCCCCTGTCGCCTGATCTCGTTTTCAGCCGTTGGATCATCCACCAGATGCGAAGCCAGGTTTTGAATTTTTTGGATAAACTCAGGTCTGAGAATTTCAAGTCTGCCGACTAAGACGCGAACGATTTTCGTCGGTTTCGGCGTAATGGTGAGCGGTAAAATTTGTTCGGTATCCGCTGTCGGAGTCAGGTAAAAAATGCGCAAGCCTTCTTCAAACCATGAATCGCGCCACGTCTTAATCATGGCTTGCGCTTCTCTTGGATAGAGTCCCTGAGCAATAAGTGATTTTTCCAATTCAGAGAAAACCGTCGTGACTGATTGCGTGAGCGCGGGGCGTTCGGTCACAGTTTCTTTCCCTGATAAATGAATCGCTTGAAAACCTATTTTTCCCGCCTTATTTTCAATGAGAAAAACTGTTCCAAGCTGAGCAGCTATAGTGCTTTTAATTTTGATTTGGTTCTTACTTAATTGTACTGAAAGTGGCAAGTCAAAATTCCCGACACCACGATAAAACAGAAATTTTTCATATTCAGCTTTTTGTCCATTCTGAATAGCAATTGGAGCCGCATCCGTTTCGCGTGCCGGGTAGTAATGACTTTCCTTCGCTTCCTGTTGATAATAAATTTCAGCTTTCGGATTGATGCGAATCTTGCCCCAGTCTATGAAAGTATTGCCAACCTTCGCTTTCGGAAACCACTCCGTAATTTTCCCTTTCGGGAAATCAACTGTCACACTCGCTTCGACTTCGTGGTCGGAATAAAAATAAAGCACCGGCGTTTCCATGCGGACTTGCGCCCACGTGCAAATCTTACAGCTTTGCGCATCAGTGATTTTGTAAACAAACGAAGGTAAATCGCTGGAATCATTCAAGGGACGCCACGACGCAAACTCTCCATTGCTTCCAGCGATAGAGGTGAACGTCCCCCACTCATGCACGACAAAATCATTGGATTGTGAAATGGCAGTGGCTGGCAACAACAGTAAAATTGTTAGCAAAAGCAGAGTTTTTGGCAATGGATTGTAATGCATAATGATCTCCCACTTATCGTTCAGAGTCCCAGCTTTAGCTGGAATCTTCCAGCTAAAGCTGGGACTCTAAACTTTTTATCTCAAGCTGGCTTTGAGCGCATTCAAGTTCGTACCTTTATCTGGAAAATGACTAACCAGATTTTTGGCGAGCAATGAGCCTTCGGCGGCTTTGCCTACAGCATTTTTCAAATGTTTGTCCTGTTGGTCTGATGTCCCTTTATGATTTTGTAAAATTACCGCTAAAGCCAATTCCATTTCGCCGGGACAATCCAAAGCATCATTCGCTTTTTCTACCCAGGCAACGCCTTCGGCTGACAGGGCTGTTGGCTGCTTCGAGATTTCGTCAAAGCCGATATATTTGTAAGTTTCCAGTAAATATCCGGCATCAAATAATGCCAATTTATCAGCCTTTGTTTTGAAGCCTCTGGCTTCGGCAGCATTTTTCCGCGCCATTACTTTATCCAATAACAACAGCGCAACGCGGGCATCCTTTGCATCAAATCCTACTTTATGATCTCGCTGCGACCAGACGGCGTAAACTGCCGCACGTCGCATGGTTTCCATCCTGACCAGTGTCGGCGCATCTGTTTCCAAAATCGCCATCACATCGGGAACTAACTGATTCAGGTCGTAATCCATTTTCACATCGCGCCATTGCTTGCCATTCCACGCAATGGATTTGGCCTCGCCGATTTCAAACGGATGACAAATCAACGGCGGGCCGGCGATGGCTGAAATAGTCAACGCAGCAATCATAAATAACGATAAAACGAATTGGATGGAACGATGATTTTTCATAATATTTCCCTTTCTGATTTGATAATTACATTTCCCTTGTTATTGAATTTTCTCATGCCACCAGCGATCTAACATGTGGCGATCACTTTTTAAAATTCCGTCGCGTGTCACTCCTGCTGGTGGTGGAGTTAAAACTGCTAAACGATCAAAGATTTCTCCGCGTAAATTCGCCTGCCATTTTCCCTGATCCAGCAAATGCCAGAGTGTCAAAGCATCTACTGAACGCGCTTCGGTAAGAATTGTTTTGACGAGCGCATCAGCCGTTGCGCCTTTACTAAAATCCAGCTTTTGCAAAGTGGATTTAAAGGCATCCGAAGCATTAGCAAAATAGGGAGTTCCCACGCCTTCACCTTTGCGCGTCACGCACATCGCTCCAGCGGGAATGAACGATTCGTGTCCGCCTAAAACAAACGATACCCAGCCCGAAGTGACGTGCAATAAACTGTTCCCTGCTTCGTCCACTTCCAACGTGTACGCGCAACCCAGATCAACCGCCGTGGCCGAAGGTGTATCCACTACGAACAGGCGTGGTGGAGCCAAAATAAATGCGCTGAGCTTCCCTTTTTTGAGCGCGATACGATGTTCAGAAGTTTGCGTTTTGACCAGTTGCACCCGCGAATTCGGATCAATATCTACAAAGCCAATATTCGCAACTTTGATTTTTGCGCGCGAAGCATTATCTGTTTCCAGCCATTCGCCAACCGCCATTTTTTCCGTCCCGTTAATTTTTGTCGCGCCAATGCTGGGTGTACCTGCCAGGCTCGCAACTTCCCAAGTTGGTGGTTCAACTTTTGGCATAGCGATTTTGGGCACGGCTTTTGTCGGTTGCGGTTCAAGCGTCGGGGGATTTTTTTTGTCAGATATTTTCGACGTTGGCGTCACAACTGCGTTTGGCGTCGGCTCAATTTTTTCTATCGGCGAATTCTTATTAGTAGCAATTTCCGGCGTCGGAATTTGTGGTTGAGTCAACCGCGAAAATCCGAACCACCCAATAAAACCTAAAATCAAGACAGAAGCCATCGCAGCCGCAATGCGCCAATTAAATCCATTCGCAGTTGCAGCCGCAGTATTTTGCTTCATCACCTCAAACCACAAGGAATCCGGCGCAGCGGTAGTTTTTATTTGCCGTGCTAAGGTCATTCCAAATTTGATTTGATCGTATTCCTGACGACAATGCGCACAGCCTTGCAGATGATTTTGTACGCGCTGCATTTCTGCGGCGGACAATTCGTTGTCGCAATACGCCGATAATAATTTTGCTACGTGAAAATTGAACATATTCATTTAGTTTTGCAGAAGCCCGACTGTTAAGGAGGGCTACCGTACTCAGGAAATAACTTCCTCAATACTAAAGCCCTTGTTAACACGCGGGCTTCTGCATTGGGTTACGTTCCGCGCAGATGACTTAGCTTTTCTGCTAATGCTTTGTGACCGCGATTCAGGCGCGAAGCCACTGTCCCCATTGAACAATCCAGCACCTGCGCAATTTCTTCGTATGACATGCCTTCGATGTATTTCAGCAAAATCGGCATCCGTAATTTTGGCTTGAGCGTAGCAATTGCGTCCTGCACAGCGCCTGATAATTCAACACGTGAATAATTCACTTCGATATTTTCAGGTGAGCGAATTTGCTGAATTTCTTTTTCATCGCCGAACGGTAAAAATTTGTGCCAGCGTCGTTGTTCGTCAAAACAAGAGTTCGCTACCATTCGATACAACCACGTTGAAAATTCCGCCTGGAAATTAAATTGCTGAATATTCGTCATCAATTTTAGAAAGACCTGCTGCGCGATGTCGTGGGCGGTAGCTTCGTTGCCGCTGAAATGTAGAGCGATGGAATAGACCTTGTCTTTGTGTTGGTTGAATAAAACGCTAAACGCTTCGCGGTCGCCGTGCTGACACGCGACGATCAATTGATCGCATTCCTGATTTCTCACGAAGCCTTGCGTCATTATTGCCAATTGCTCCATTCGCGCCTCCATTCCTGCTACATTTGCTTAGACGAAGGCATGGCGAAAATTCTTCCCTTTTTTTTCGGGCATTTATTTTTATGAATGAACGATCTCCGATGATCTTGCAAGCATCCGCTCAATGGCATACATTTTCTTCAACTTAAGATCAAATCTTTTTGCTGAATTTTACTTGGATCAATTTGTTTTCGTTCGCAGGTTCTTACAAACAATTTATGAAAAATCTTAAAATTTTTGCCGCTTCGATTTTCACCTTATCTTTATTTTTCGCCACTTTTGGTTTGGCGCAAACTTCTCCTGATAAGCCCTTACTGATGCGCAGTCCAGCCATTAGCAAAACGCAAATCGTTTTTGTCTATGCCGGAGATCTATGGTTAGTCGGGCGCGATGGTGGCGAAGCTAAACGATTGACTTCAGGCGTTGGCACTGAAACTGATCCGTATTTTTCGCCTGATGGATCAATGATCGCTTTCACTGGTGAATACGACGGCAACGTAGATATTTTTGTCGTGCCGACTTCGGGCGGTGAACCAAAACGATTAACGTATCACCCCGGTACAGATCGCGTCGTGGGCTGGACACCGGACGGCAAACAAATTCTTTTTGTCTCTGGGCGCAATAGCTATTCGCGGTTTGCCCGACTGAATACAATTGCCGTTGATGGCGTTTTTCCAACTGAAGTTCCTTTGCCAATGGCCTACGAAGGATCATATTCAGCGGATGGAAGTAAGCTGGCATACGTGCCGTTGCCACGCGCTTTTGATGCTTGGAAACGTTATCGCGGCGGGCGTACCACACCGATCTGGATTGCCAATTTAAGTGATTCAGCTACCGAGAAAATTCCGCGTGATAATTCCAATGATTTTGCGCCAATGTGGATTGGCAACAAAGTCTATTTCCTCTCGGATCGCAACGGCGCCATCACTTTATTTTCGTATGATTCGATCAGCAAAAAAGTAATGCAGGAAATTGCGAATGCCGGACTCGACATCAAATCTGCTTCCGCGACCAGCGACGCGATTGTGTATGAACAATTCGGTTCATTAAATATCTTCGATCTCAAAACTGCGAAAGCTAAAAAGCTGAACGTGACGATCAATGCTGATTTGGCTACGGTGCGCACACGATTTGAAAAAGCGGGCAATCGCATCCGAAGTTCGTCACTGTCTCCAACCGGAGCGCGGGCCGTCTTTGAAGCGCGTGGCGAAATCATTTCCGTCCCTGCCGAAAAAGGAAATCCGCGCAACCTAACGAACACTTCAGGCGCAGCGGAGCGTTCTCCGTCGTGGTCTCCCAATGGAAAATGGATTGCGTATTTTTCGGATGAATCGGGCGAGTACGCTTTGCATTTGCGCGATCAAACCGGAATGGGCGACGTGAAGAAAATCACGCTGCCGCCAAATTTTTACTATTCGCCAAACTGGTCGCCTGACAGCCAGAAAATCTCTTTTTATGATAAGGCACTAAACCTCTGGTATCTGGACATCGAAAAAACTACGCCTGTCAAAGTTGATACGACGCACGCTGATCGTGATACGTTTACGCCATCGTGGTCGCCTGACAGCCAGTGGCTTGCTTACACCAAAATGTTGAAATCCTGGACGCGCGCCGTCTTCGCGTATTCCATCGCTGACAACAAAAGCACGCAAATCACCGATGGCATGAGCGATGCTAAATTTGCGCTGTTCGACAAAAATGGGAAGTACCTTTATTTCACCGCGAGTACTGATTTTGCTGCAACGCAGGCAGGGCTGGATATGTCCAGCTATCCGGTTCGCTCCACGCGAAATGTGTATGTTGTCGTCTTAAAGAAAACTGATCCTTCTCCGCTCGCGCCGGAAAGTGACGAAGAAAAAGTCGCAGAAGAAAAACCTGCTGATGACAAAAAACCAGAGGCGACAGCGGCGGCAGCGTTCAAGTCCAGCGCACCTAAACCACCCATCAAAGTTGAGATTGATTTTGATAATATTGGTCAACGAATTCTGGCGCTCCCAATTCCAGCCCGTAATTTTATGGGGCTTGATGCAGGCAAAGCCGGCAATATTTTCCTGACCGAATTGCCCTCGAATGCTGTAATTCCAAGTGCTTCGATTCATAAATTTGAATTGGAAAAACGCAAGTTCGATAAAGTTTTGGATGGCGCTGCTTCATTCGATCTTTCTGCGAATGGCGAGAAAATGATGTATCGCCAGGGTGAAAACTGGTTCATCGTTCCAACCGCCACTCCGATCAAACCAGGTGACGGAAAAATCAAAACCGAGGACATGGAAATCCACCTTGACCCAGTCGCTGAGTGGAATCAAATGTACCGCGAAGTCTGGCGACTCGAACGTGATTTTTTCTACGACCCAAATCATCACGGACTGGATTTGAAAGCGGCAGAAAAGAAATACGAACCGTATTTGAAATCGCTTTCGCACCGCGCTGATTTGAATTATTTGTTTCAGGAAATGCTGGGCGAATTAACCGTCGGTCATCTGTATGTGCAGGGCGGCGACGTGCCTGATCCGAAACGTGTAGCGGGCGGATTGCTCGGTTGCGATTACAAAATTGAGAATGGACGCTATCGCTTTGCGCGCGTTTACAACGGAGAAAACTGGAACCCGCAACTTCGCGCACCACTCACACAACCGGGCGTGAATGTGAGTGCCGGAGAATATTTATTGGCGGTCAACGGACGCAATCTGACCGCTGCCGATAATGTTTATCAAGCCTTTGAATCCACTGCCGGAAAAAATGTTGTCATTCGCGTCGGCCTCAATCCTGATGGTTCCGGCTCGCGTGAGGTCACTATCGTGCCAACTCCGACCGAAACTGCTTTACGCAATCTCGCGTGGATTGAGGACAACCG
>JAYVRW010000418.1:0-2907 GCA_043775925.1 Blastocatellia bacterium | reverse complement strand
TTGACGACAAAGCTGCCTGTTTTTAAACCGAATCCGCCGATTAAGGCGGCGACAATCGGAACCGCAATCAACGCCATCAGCGGCGTCATTTTTTTGCTGATGATCGCGGCGAGCAAAACTATGATTGTCAGCAATCCTAATCCAGCAAGCATCCAACTCCTTCCTGCCGTTGCAGCAGATGAACCAATTCCGCAGGCACTTCAATTTTCATACTGAGCAACAAAAATGAAAGCGTCTTACCATGCGAATCAAGATTGAGCGCATCATTGACGCCGCCATCCAAAACATTTTCGAGGACGAAATTCATGGCGCCGAGTTTCGGCAAGACATAGCGACGTACAGCCGAAGGATTACGATGACGAAATAATTCGCGCACGGTTTCTTCTGTGACCTGCGTAACTAACAGCGGAAAAATTTCCGGGGTATAGGCGATCAAGCTAATGTTTGCCGTACCGCCTTTGTCACCTGTGCGGCTGTGCGCGAGGCGGTGCAATTCGATTTGTTGCGCTGTTTGATTCATAGATGAGACAGAAGCCCGACTGTTAAGAAGGGCGTCCGTACAATGGAAACAATTTCCAGAGAACGTCTGCCCTCCTTAACAGTCGGGCTTCTGCCAATAAAATTTCGCGGGAACAAGTTCACGCGGCACAAAACATGAAACTGAATTGAGCCGTTGCGTGATCGAAGTTCGCACACCGCCGCCGCCTGCTGGCCCACAGGTATAAAGCGCCGTTACTTCACGCATGAGTTTTTCAACTTGCGCACGTTCTGTATGAACACCTGCGACACGCAAACGCACATCACGTGAGGTTGTTGAAGTAAAATCTGTCAGAGCATTTCCGGCATCATCCGCAAAAACACTTAAAGAGCCAATTAAATCAAAGCGTATCTGCAACGCTTCGCCCATTCGTTTTCTGATAATTTCCGCCGCCAAGGTTGCTCGCGCTTCGGCATTTGGACCAGCATAAGAAATCTCGCCTTCGCCCAACCAACCACCCGCAAAACAAACTGTCGTCTTTAAAGTATTAGGGCGCTGATGACCGCAGACGCCCGTCACAGCTACGCGATTTTCACCAAGTTCTTTGACTTCAGCGTCAGAAATATCGGCGATGACATCGGGTGTCAAATACGCCGCCGGATCGTGCAATTCATATAGCAACTGTTCTTTGACGGTAAGCGCATTGACGACACCACCGGTCGCGTCAGCTTTGGTAATGATGAAAGAACCGTCGCTGGAAATTTCGGCAATCGGGAAACCGACGTTGTAAACATCCGGTACGTCTTTGAAACCGGGATCAGCGAAATATCCGCCTGTGACCTGCGCTCCGCATTCAAGCAGATGCCCGGCGATGGTGGCGCGTCCGAGCAAATCCCAATCGTTCTCGCGCCAATTAAAATGTGCCAGGGCGGGGCCAACAACCAGCGAAGGATCAGCGACGCGACCTGTGACGACGACTTGTGCGCCCGCGCGTAACGCATCGGCAATCGCGCTCGCACCCAGATAAACATTCGCGCTCACAATCTCGCGTTCGGCATCTTGCGAATTGAGATATGCCTGGAGCAATTCGCGTCCCTTTGCATTCGACAAATCATCGCCCTCGACAATGGCAATGCGAATGTTTGCGATGCCTTGGTCGTTGGCAATTTTGCGAATTAGTAAGGCGGCAGCGCGTGGATTCGCTGCACCAAAATTACTAACGATAGGAATATTATTTTCTACGCAACGACGCAACACAGGTCGCACCATCAATTCCAATAAAGGTGCGTAACCGCCATCAGGATTTTTGTGACGATCCAGTTGCGCCAGCGCCAGTGTGCGTTCGGCGAGCATTTCAAAAATCAACACTCCTGCCCCGCCACGAGCAATCAGCGTTTCGACAATTGGCAACGCGGCATCGGTACGGTCTCCACCGAAGCCTGCTGCACAGCCAATTGAGAGGGTCTGAGTCATCTGCAAATATTGTTAATTTTAAGAAAGCCCAAAATGATCTAACCATAAAGCGGATGAAGAGAAAAGCGCCCCCTTGATTCTCATCGTAGTTATTTTAAATTCCTGTCTGGAAACGCCAACCCTTGTTATTTCTGGACGAGGAAGTTTATGCTGACTATTCTCAATAGCTCCAAAAAAATTATGCGACTAATTTCTCTATTTTTGCTTTTTGCATTGCTACTGGTGACTGCTTCGCTCACCGTATTTGCGCAAACATTGCGCCCGAATATTCTTTGGATTTCGACAGAGGACATCAGCCCCGACTTGAAATGTTATGGTGACGAGTATGCGGTTACGCCCAATGTTGACAGGCTTGCGGCGCAGGGTGTGCGTTATACGAATGCGTTTTCGACGGCTCCGGTTTGTGCGCCTTCGCGCTCGGCGATTATTACGGGAATGTATCCGACGACGATTGGCTCCATGCACATGCGCTCCAAAGCTGTGCCGCCAGCGGGCATCAAAGCCTTCACCGAATATTTGCGCGCGGCGGGTTATTACACGACCAACAATTCCAAGACAGATTACAACTTTGAAGCGCCGCCTTCGCACCGTCCACCCGACACGGTCTGGGATGAATGCAGCGGCAAAGCGCATTGGCGCAATCGCACAGATAAATCGCAACCGTTCTTTGCGGTCTTTAATTTTGTCGTCTCGCACGAAAGCCAGGTAAGAGTGCCGGATGATATTTACAAGAAAAATACCTCCCGCTTAAAGCCCGAAGAATTTCACGATCCTGCCAAAGCAAAATTGCCGCCGTACTATCCTGACACGCCGCTCGTGCGCAAAGACTGGGCGCGGTATTACGACAACATTACGGCGACGGATTATCTGGTCGCTGATATTCTCAAGCAGTTGGAAGAAGACGGGCTGGCGGAAAATACGATTGTGTTTTTCTGGGGCGATCACGGACGCGGATT
>JAYVRW010000417.1:0-2907 GCA_043775925.1 Blastocatellia bacterium | reverse complement strand
GCATTCTGCGCAATCACAGTTTGCGTCCTCGCTTGAAGGAATTATTTGTCTATTTTCCAAAAGTCAAACAGCCTTTCGTCCTGCACACCAATGAAGCTTCGGCGGCGGACGATGTGGCTTTATGCTCTTTTGCGATTGGCGATGTCGAACCGGAATTGGCGCCGGTGTTGCCGTTGGACGAATCCTCTGATGCGGCAACCGCCAGTGGTCAGGCGATGGTGCTGATCGGCTATCCGGCGGGCATTGATGGATTGCTGGCGAAGGTGGACGACAAGGAACGACGCGGACTTTCGTTGAATCGCAGGTCTTCACTAAAAGCGGTTTTGAATGATTTAGCCGGACGCGGATTGATTCGACCCTTGACGACACAGGGACACATCAGCGACCTGTTACCACGAAGTATTGTTCACGATGCGCAGACGGCGGACGGTGGTTCCGGCGGCCCGATTTTCGGAACCAATGGCAAAGTTATCGGCATCAATAAAGCTGTGCTGGATAATTCTCCGGCAAAATTCGGAGTCCCGATTAAATATGGGACGGAGTTGCTGAACAAATACCGCGCCGCCCTGACCGCTTCGACGATTCCGCAATAAAGTAGGGGTGGTGGCTTGTCCCCGCCCGTTGCGACTTATAGCAGTTTGCGGATGAGTGCGACCGATACAGTACGGCGAGCGGTAGCGAGCTGGTCGCATCCACTTGAAAACCGCTGGCAGTGAAGTAGTAGCGCAATCCTGCCGAGGTTGCGACAGGTTGGCGCTGCGCCAGGCTTTAACTCGTAGAACTCTCTTAAAGTTGTAGAGATGGAATAGATGAGGCACTGCGAAGCGCAAAAGCCTGTCGCAACCTCGGCAGGATTGCGCTACGATGAATTCAATGCCATTGAGCTTTTAAGGGAAAGAAATTAGCGTCTCGATCTTTTGACCCGCCGCATCAATTTCCGTCAGCATCCGACCTGTAACACTACTATTAATTCGGTAGCGCGTGACCACTTCATAGCCGCCGCGTAAAGAGCATTTTCCAGTTTTTGCTCGAACTTGAGTGGCTACGAGCAATTCAATTTTCCTGAATTCCTGCAAGACGTTCATTTATGGCAAATGCTGTACTCCTGCCTCTTCTACCATAATGGGTGTACCTGCCGCTCGCCCAGAAACAAATCTTTTTGATCAAACTCTTATTTTCCTCATTGCTCTCAAGTGTTAACTCAATATTCTTAATCTTAATGTGACCTTCTAAAAAATTGGCAGTTGCCTCAGTGATCTTAATTTTTAGGTTAGGGCAGGCAGATTTTTCTTTTAGTGCTATATGTTCCATCGAAGCTGTTATTTGGTTAGGGATTTCTGAGCTATTTAACTTGAGACTCATTGCAAGCATACGTCGAGAATCCTCATTAATTTCAATGATTAAGTCGCCGTTGACCTCCACTTCTGGTAAAACGGCCTTTAAGTGAAATGACGGTTTGCCATTAAGCAGAAGTATTTTGTGGTCATCACCTTCATAACTAATTCTAATAGCCTGACCGCGAAAAAAGACTATATCGGATATTGGCACATAGTAAGCGCAGGCTGGGTAATATGTTAAATTTGAAAATAAGCAGAAACCTATCAAATTGATAGCTATGTAGGCAGTAAGTTGACTCATAAATTTCATTTGATCCCATATTTCTGAAGTTATCATTGAGTGTAAGCATACTACTCTTATTACTTAAAGAGCTTATCAACTAACTCAGTTCCCTTGGTTATTTTTGCCCCATTAGCAAGCCCTTCCTCGAAATTGGGGTCACAGTTTTGAAGTAACCAGTCATCTAGCAAGTATCCAGCTATCTTGTCATTCTTTAAGTCATTAATAATTTTGCCAGAAGAATCCTTGCGAAGCCGATTAGCGAATCCAAATTTTTGTGCGAGGGCGATATGACTACCTGTCTGAAAAGGATATTTCATACTTACGTGTATTATCTCATGAATCAACGTGAGACGTTTTTGAGACGTTCGTGCATAGGTATACTCTTCTCCTAAAAAAACACGATTGCCGAGTGTTTCAGCGAGACCTCCACTTGCATCTTTTTTTACAGTTATATTTCTAAGAGCAGCATTTGCCTTTTTGGAGGACTCCCGTCCGCCTAGCGCAAAGACACTTTTATTTAAGATAGGGTCATTACCTGTAGCATCGTAAAATTCTGCCTTACCTATACCATCTTTCAGAATACTCTCAAGTATTCCTTTACAGCCGGTACTTCTCTCCAAAAAAGTATCAACAGACTTAGATGCAAATTCTTTTAATGTTGGTGGTGAGCCACCGCCCTGCAAATCTACAATCAACTCCCCATTGAGATCACCCTCAATCACATTGGAAACTTGTTCGATATTTCCTTCTCCGTCATCGTGCATGGTACGTCCACCACCATAGCCAGGACCATTGAGCGGAGAGTCGCCATAAAACTTTACGGAGTCTTCATCTATCCCACCGTTTCTTGCCTGTCTGAGCAATTTACCACAACTGACGCTCTTGCCATCAAGCTCGCACCCCGTTCCCGGATTAGTCGGGTCTTCGAGTTGTGAGCGAGTGCCGGGATAATGCGCCTGCGCCTGTGCATAAGCCATTTGCCCTGCGATGTTATTGACAAAGCGATTCTTTAAATCCGCCCAGTCAATCGCTAAGTTGGCGACGCCCACGGGACTCATGTGGACGTACTTTGATGTATTCGTCTGGCGATCCCATTGATAGGCTCGCGTTCCTTTCGGGTCACTGGATTCCGAGACCATCTGTTCAGGATAATTGATTGAGGTTGTAAGTGAAGTTTTGATCGAGTACGCTTTCATCTGGCGAAATTCCTGTCCGCCGATGGAATACACATGCGTTTCCATCTTTTGTCCTGTGGCATCAATTTCGGTCAACATTCGCCCTGTGACG
>JAYVRW010000416.1:0-38105 GCA_043775925.1 Blastocatellia bacterium | reverse complement strand
TTTTCTCGCTTCGACAAACTGGCTCGCAATTATCTAAGCTTTGTTTATCTTGCCAGTGCTATGATTTGGCTCCGTCAACATGTCAACAGAACCTAGCACTATTTTTACTCAATGTACAAAAAATTTCATTTTTAGAAGAACCCAGAGGCTTCGGCACTAAAGAAATTTCAGGCAGAGCAGTTATGCCGGATGGAGTTACGCTCGGCTTTCATCAAATGCTGCCCCCTGAAACAGCAAAAGCCCTTACCGAAGACTTACGATCTAAAATCAAACTAGAAATAGAAGTCCGAATTCTTAAACAAATAAAAGAAAAATATTTTCCCAACTACGAATAAGAAATAAGTCTTGGCACCAATACGTCACCAACGAGAAACGGGCATCATTTCTGATACCCGTAACTTGTTGAAATTAGTGGTGAGCCGTGCGGGACTCGAACCTGCGACCCACTGGTTAAAAGCCAGTTGCTCTACCGACTGAGCTAACGGCCCACTAAAGTAAACCGTGATACTACCAATCGCTCAGCCATTCGTCAACCCGTCTAAAGATGATTTTTGTCACATTTTTTTCAGAAAAATCGTGCCTTTATAAGAGGTTGAACGAAAACTCCATAGACATTCTGGTTGAGACCGGTTGCCCATTTTTCATCGCCGGAGTGAATCTGATTTTCTGTGCCGCCTTGATCGCTTCTTCATTCAAACCATCCGGTAAACCACGAACAACTCTCACTGAAGTAATGCGTCCGTCAGCCGTGAAAACGGCACTCACCAGTACCGTACCCTGAACGCGATTCTGTCTGGCCTGCTCGGTATAACGGGCTTTTTCCTGAAAAAGAATGCGGGGCTTCATGCTGGCAGTCGCAGTCACAATTTCGTCACCATTGCCATTTCCTCGACCTCCACCTCCAATACTCATGTCACCGCCGCCTTTATTCCCACCTCGACCAGGGCCTTGTCCTTCGCCCTGACCACCACCCAAGCCTCGTCCACTACCATTTCCCAACGAAGGAAGTGCGGCATCTACCCCATTTTCCATCCCGATTCTGCCAGCCATCGCTTTTGATAAAGCGTCATCACCTTTCGTTAATGTCGGAGTGATCAATGAAGGATTAGTAACTGTCGGTGTACGCTTTGACGGTGGTTGAATAATGGGCAACATCGTTTGCTGGGGTGGCGCACCTTTAGTGACAGGGGAAGGATCAATGTTTCCGCCGCCGCCGTGAGCCTGCTCCGGTTTCGGTTTCGCGCCACCCATTAATCCGCCTTTGCCTTTTACTTCTACTTGTTCTTTCGGCTTTGCTTTAGGAGGTTCAGGTGGTTTTTCAGCCGTCAAATCTACCAACTTCACATATTCAAGTTTGTCCTCTTCCATGATTCCGCATTGATTTGGAAACACCTGACAAAACCATTGATCGGATGTCCAGATAAAAACCAACAATCCAATGAGGGGAACCCAGTTGGCGAATTCCAATCCCAGTTTGGGAACCGTCACAAAACTGGAGAAGCGGTTGACAATTCGATTCAACAGAAAACCGCGGACGGCGAAGCAAGCGACTAAATACGTGACTAATCCAATCGCTACGGCATTGAAAAGCGTGCCTTTGGCTTTACCCACCGACATTGCTGCCATGAGGCAGATATACAATGTAGCGTAACCGACAATTGCCAACTCCGAACCAGCGAGAAGCGCGTTCCGGCGGCGCAAATTCCCACCTTCGCCACGAATAAAATCGCTGGCAAATTTTTTGGGATTGGCGCGAAATTCTGTTACCACCTGACTGACTTCACGAAAGACTCTGGAGACTAACGGTTCATCGGCAAGCAACATACTGTTGTCGCCAGCAACGCGCTTGGCTCCAAAATTTACGTCCTTAATATTTTTGATATTTGAAATCAGGCGCGATAAAAGCGTCCCGGAATCAGGCATTGCAAAGCTTAATTCGCTACCGCCAGGAACCATCGCAAAGCTGTTCGGCGCAGCGGCTGCCGTCGTCGCGGCTGTCGCAGGTATGACTTTCGGCGCGACAGGAGGCGGAATCGGAATGCTGGGCGTTACCGCCACAGGCTTTTCAAGCTTTGGCGGCGCGGGCGGAGGCGCAGGAACCGGAGCTTTAAATTCGATATTGCGCGGCGCCACATACGTTGGCGTCGGTTCAATGGTTGGAGCAACTGGTGCTTCAACCACGCGCTTGAAAGATTCAAGCGTCGTCACGTCTTCCGTTGGAACTGGCGCTATCACCGCGTTTACGTTGCGCTGAGGTGCTTCGCTCGACAGCAAGGCAGAATTGCACTGCGGACAGTATTTGAATCCATCTGGGTAATTGCTAGATTGACAAGTCGGACAAACTTTCATGACTCACCTCGAAAAAATTTGGTAATCTTAGACCCGTATATCATTAAAATCAATAAATCATCCCTATTTTCAGTCAGTTAATTAGGTGTCTAAGATTCCGGTTAGGTTGTCCTGCCTTAAATAATTTTCCTGGCAGTAACAATCATAAAACGCTTGTCAGTTTATTTTTGTGACAAGGTTTGTTCTTTTTTGTATTGCTCAAGTTTGCGGTACAAAGTTTTCCGGCCAATTCCTAGAATTCTGGAAGTTTTGGCCTTATCGCCTTCCGCAAAAAGGAGCGTTTGTTCGATCATTTTCCGCTCGACATCTTCCATTGAAGCGGGAAAAGAAATTTCAATTTGACTATTATTTGACGTATCGGAAAACTGGGCACGAATCGCTTCGGGCAAATCCTGCTCCGTAATTTGACGCCCAGCCGCGACAATCACGGCGCGTTCCATACAATTTTCCAGTTCACGAACGTTCCCTGCCCAGGTGTAATTTCTGAGCATTTGAATCGCCCGATCACTAATGCCAAGCACGCGCTTTCCGCTGCGATTCTGGTAGTATTCGATGAAGTGAATCACCAAAGAATAAATATCTTCAGAGCGTTCGCGCAACGCTGGAAGCTCAATCGGATAAACATTCAACCGATAAAATAAATCGCGGCGAAATCTGCCCGCTTCAATTTCAGATTCAAGATTTTTATTGGTTGCAGCAACGACGCGAACATCAGTTTTGACAATCTCGTTGCCGCCAACGCGGGTAAATTCGCCGTCCTGCAAAACTCTTAATAAGCTGACCTGCGCGACTAAACTCATTTCGCCGATTTCATCTAAAAAAAGAGTTCCACCATTGGCTTCTTCAAATTTCCCCATCCTTCGCGCTCGCGCATCGGTGAAGGCTCCGCGCTCGTGTCCGAAAAGTTCTGATTCCAACAACGAAGCCGGAATTGCTCCGCAATTAATTTTTACAAATGGTTTAGAAGCGCGGCGCGAATTGAATTGCACCATGCTCGCAATTAATTCTTTGCCCGTACCTGATTCGCCCTGAATCAAAACTGTTGTATTGCTATCGGCGACTGTCAGCGCCATTTCTATCGCCCTGCGCAGCTTGGGAGATGAACCGATAATTCGTTCATTCGAGCGCACGTCATTCAATTCGCGTTTGAGCCGGATAACTTCTGCCGCCAGCCGATCTTTTTCAAGCGCGATGCCCACCTGTGAAGAAATTCCGCTGAGCAATTGCGCTTCGTAGTTGGAAAATCGCGCCGTCTCATTCGCCCAAACCAGCGCAAGAATACCGAAAACATTGCCTTTGATAATCACCGGAGCGATTAACGTCGATTCACCTTTGATAATATTATTTAGCACGTGCCGCGCCAGCGGAGAATCTTTGCGCGTTTCAAACCTGAGAATTGTGCCTTCTTCCATGACTTCGCGCACGTCTGGATGATCGGGTAAACGCAGGCTCCGCGCTTCACGAAAACGGGCTTCGATATTGCGTTTGGCATCGAAGCCGCGCCGCGCACGAATCGTATCAAAATGCAGATTTTCGCCCGCTGTATCCAGAATCGCAATACAGCCGTAATCAGCGCCGAGCAGTTCCAACGCCTTATCAATCACAAAATCTTTGATCTCGTTGAAATCGCTACGCGTATTAATGTCGTTGGAAATTTCGAGTAGCAATCTCGTAATCGAAATCTCGCTGACTTTTTCGTCGTAAAGCCGCGTGTACTGAATGGCGATGGAAACCTGCGCCGATAACCATTCCACCATTTTTATTTCAGATTCGCTCCAATCGTGCGGCTGCGAAGTGAAATGAAGTCCGAGAACTCCGAGCAATTCGCCTTTAAAAACGAACGGAGCAATCAACACTGAGCGCGTCCCAATCAACTGACAAGTCGTGCGAACCCACAACGGCAAATCCGATTTCGCAATATCGTTAATCGCAAAATGCCGGACATGGGCGAGGCGTTCATAAATGGCTTCTTTGGGAACAAAGGATTGAGGAATATGAAATCCAGCGCCAGGTTTCAGATTTTCACTGGCGCGATATTCGTAGCTGACGACAAATCCGCCGTCTTTTTCAGGCGTAATCACAGTACAACGATCAACTCCCAGCAGCCGTCCGAGTTCGTTGACGGTCGCCTGCAAGAAGCGATCCATATCAATCACACTATTGATTTCGGGATTGATACGATTGACCAGCGCATCGCGGGCTTCGTAAAGTTCAAGCAGTTGTGCTTGATTGATTGTATCGAGTTCTTGCATAGTCAAAACAGCAGAAGCCCGACTGTTAAGGAGGGCTATTTTTCTTTGGAAATAGTTTCCTTAGCACTGACGCCCTCCTTAACAGTCGGGCTTCTGCCACCATCTTCAAGCCGAAACCGAGGTCACCTGTCCATAATCATGCGACATCACGCGGAATTCCTTTTCTACTTTCGGTTCCGGTAAATCCAAAATCTCATTCCAGGATTTAGCAATGCGCCATCCGATAGTGACTTCTAATTCTCCGACGGTCATGTTGTCCAAAAACTTCTGATCACTGTCGCGCCAGCAATCTTTTGGAATCATCACAAACTTCCCTTCAAAACTTTTTGCAGCCTTCACAAAGTCGCGCCCCGTCAGTAATCCTGCCACCGTTACGCCTTTACCAAAAAAAGTATTTTCAACTTCGACAGCTTTTAAGCGTGTCCCGAATTTCTGATTCATTTCCCGTACCGCTTCGTTCAGGATCGGAAAAAATATTTCTCCGGTAGCGATGGTTCCGTAAATCGCTTTCGCATTTTTCTCAGTAAATTCGCCTTTTTCACGCAGCTTCGCTAATTGCCGCAGGCGCCTTTGATGCTCTTCATAAAATTGCCGCACCATCCCTACACCGTCTTCAATTTGCGGATACGAAGAGTCTTCCGCTTCAAAAGCTCGCACAATTCGATAATGTTTTTTGTCGGGGATTTTTCGTCCAGCGCGAATGTAAAATTCATCACCAAGAAAGGCAAACGCCGTCCCAAGTGTAGTTTTCAACTCAGCTTGCACCGGACTCACCAGATCAATAATTTCGCCGCAGTATTCATCCGTCACCGGAATCAACCGATCACGATATTTATGTCCGTCGGTAATGCCCAGCGGAACGATTGCCGTAGAAACCAAGCCCGGATGCAATCCCGCCAAATCTCGAATTGTTTTGATTAATTGCTGCCCATCATTCAACGTCGGACACAGCACGACTTGCGCATGAACTTCGATGCCGTTTTCGGTGAAATGTTTGATTTGGGCGAGTACGTCTACACGTTTTTCGTAGCCGAGCAGATAAGCGCGTAAGTCTAAATCGGTCGCGTGAACAGAAACATATTGCGGGCTGAGTTTTTGTTCGATAACGCGGGCGACTTCATTTTTGCCGATGGTCGTCAGCGTCGAATAATTGCCGTACATAAACGAAAATCGAACGTCTTCGTCGCGTACCCACAGGCTTTCGCGGGAGCCCTCCGGGTTTTGCTGAATGAAGCAAAAAATACAATCATTGCCACATTGACGTGGACTCATAGGTTCAAAATCAATGCCCCAGCGTTCCGATTCATCTTTGTCAACTTCGATTTCCCATTCTTCGCCGTCGGCTTTGATGACTTCAATGGTGACTTCTTCTTCACCCGAAGTCAGGAATTTAAAATCCAGCGCATCACGGACGCGCTTGCCATTGATCGTCCAAACTCTGTCTCCAATTTCGAGGTCAATTTCAGAAGCCAGCGAATCGGCTTCGACGCCGATAATTTTGATACCTTTTGCCATAATTTATTTCTTAACTGCCAGACATCAGAGTATCGGTCATTCAACGTTGTAGCGCAATTGATGTAGCGCAATCCTGCCCAGGTTGCGACAGCCTTTGCCTCAAAGGCTAATCTATACCACCTCCGCAACTACCGATGTAGCGAAATTATCTAGTCTTAATCAAATTTACGAAAATGACATAGATTAGCCTTGGCGAAGCGCAAAGGCTGTCGCAACCATGGCTGGATTGCGCTACATCAGGCTTCGCCAATTCCGGCTAATTTCTCAATGATTCTGAACAGGCTTTGCGTCCCATCGTCGCCGCGTCCTTCGGCTTCGACCGCTGCCAATAGCTGATGAACCAGCGATGCGCCGGGTAGAGGCGTATGATTCTGACTCGCGGCTTCCAGCACCAATCGCAAATCTTTCTGCTGAAGCCTGACCATAAATGCCGGAGCAAAATCACGATCTACAATTTTTTTGCCGAGGATTGCCAGCGCCCACGAATTTGCGGCCCCGCCGGTCAAAGCGCCGTGAACCGTACCCAAATCCAGACCAGCTTTTGCGGCAAAAACTAACCCTTCACACGCCGCTAGTAAATTACCTGCCACGATGACTTGATTCGTCAACTTCGCCTGCTGCCCGTTTCCGGCCTGACCAAAATGCGTAATGCGTTTGCCCATTGCTTCCAAGACTGGCTTGGCTTTTTCGAGGGCTTCGGCTTCTCCGCCAACCATAATGGTCAGGGTTCCTTCGATGGCTCCTTTTTCTCCGCCGGACACCGGAGCGTCTAACCAATGACAGCCATTCGTTGAGGCTTCGGTTGCTAACTCCTGCGTGACCTTCGGTGAAATTGTACTCATATCAATGATGATCGTACCGGATTTCGCAGTCGCAAAAATTCCATTTTCGCCGCGAGCGACCGCTACGACATCAGGAGAATCCGTCACCATTGTGATGATGACATCGCAGTTGGCAGCGACTTCGGCGGCAGTGTTCACAGCTTTGACGTTGCCGAGTTCTTTATTCTCCTGTGCGAACTTTTCCGCCTTGCCGGGAGTGCGTGTAGCGACCGTAACTGCATAACCCGCACGTAAAAGATTGCGCACTTGCGGCGCTCCCATAATTCCTAATCCAATGAACCCAATTTGCATAAATTCCTCCTGAGAATGAATGATGTCAGTAAAATTAAATCGTAGTTTGAGAGGGGATGATAGGCTCTGGTTTTGGTGTGGTCAATGTTTTCGCCTCTTACCTTTATTTGACGATCTCGGTGTGATAGCTCAAAATTAATCTGTCATGCAATTATGGAGAAATTATGGAAACTGCAATCGTCGAAAATCCAACCTTACAACTGGTCAAATCGGATAAGGTTCAGACTATTTCCGAATTAGAAGAAGCTTATCCTGAGACGTGGATGTTGATTGAAGTTACGCGTGAAGACTTATGGCAAATTTACGAAGGGAAGCTTCTCGCCTTAGCCGACGATCCAGCAGAATTCGTTAATCTTAAAAAGTCTCTCAAGTTAGATCAAATTGTTAATTTAACGACGCGAGGGGTCTCCATTGGAGATCAATCGGCTATCTGGACTAAGCTTTAATGTCGAGAAACTGGCTGGAATTTAAACGTAACTATTTACCTGTCGTACCTGTTCGGATTGACAACGAACGCTATCTTGCTTTGATTGATTCCGGCGCACTTTACAGCTTCGTGGCTCCACATCTTTCGCTTCTACTTGGATTACAAAGAAAACGTTTTCAAGCCATTGTTGGTGTCAGTGGACATCAAGAAATGTTGCCGTTAATTACACTTCCGTCCATCGGTCTTGCTCAAATCGAAGTCGCTCCATGTGAGGCAGTTGTCCGAAATTTAAGACCATTAGGATTGAATGTAGAACTGATACTTGGTGTTAACGCATTCAAAAATCAGCGTCTTCAATTTGATTTCAAGGAAGGTAGAATTTTTATTTTGGATTAAAAGATTACTTCTTCCCAAATCTTCGCATCAGCATCGCTGTCAATTTCTCCAACTCACTAATCCTCATCAACTTCGCGGCAATTCCAAAAATTAACACTCCGACTCCGACCGAAATCGCTACGGTTAGGATACGGGCGAAGAGTCGTTCGTGTCTGAGGAATTTAACCATTTGCTCGCTGATGAAATAGCAAGCGACTCCCATGAATAAAGCTGATACTAATACTTTGACAAACGTAAGCGCTAATCCGCGCCCTTCGATGCCACCCAGTTTTTTTCTTAGAAAGAAAAATAATAACGAAAAATTGATAATCGCGACAGCGGAAACTGATAAAGCCAATCCGCGATGTCCGATGCCGAAATATTCGATGGAGATTTTGGCGACAAAATAATTTGTGATGATTGAAAGTACGCTTGCCATCATTGGAATTCGCGTATCTTTCAAAGCATAAAAAGCCGGAGCCAAAACTTTAATGGCAGAGTACGCCGACAAGCCAACGGCGTAATACATCATCGCGTCCGCCGTTTGCGTCGTGTCTGACGCCGTAAACCTGCCGCGTTCATAAATCATGCCGATGATTGGTTTAGCTAAAACTATTAATCCAATCGTCGAAGGAATCGTCAGCAGCATGGTCAGGCGTAGCGAAGAAGCAATCGTTTTTCGGAACTCATCAAGCTTGCCTTGTGCGGCTTCGCGGGCGGTTTTGGTAATCGTCGCTGTTGAGATTGCAACACCAAAAACTCCGATGGGAAATTGAATCAAACGAAAGGCGTAGTTGAGCCACGACACCGGCCCTTCACCTAAGCTTGAAGCAAAATTAGTGCTGACTAAAACATTCACCTGCACGGCGGCGGCACCAATAATCGCGGGAGCCATCAGTTTCATGACTTGTCGCACGCCTTCATCACGAAAGCTCAACACAGGTTGCCAGCGATAGCCGACTTTGCGCAGGCTTGGGACTTGTATCAGCCATTGCATCATCCCGCCGATTAAGGTTCCAACCGCCATCCCGATAATGGCGCGGGCAGCAGATGCCTGACTGAGTTCGGGCTTTTGTCCGTGCAAAATTGCATTCGTAATTTGCGCGATGTAATCCGGCGCTAACAGGTAGGCGCAAAATAATCCGCCGAAAATCGAACCGACATTGAACATCGTCGAGGCTGAAGCCGGAACGCCGAAAATTCCTTTGGTATTGAGAACGCCCATCGCTACCGCAGCGAGCGAAATCATCAATAAAAACGGGAACATGATGCGCGTCATCTGGACTGCCAATTCAAAAGTCAATTGCGCCTTGACCGGATCAATCACGCCACGGCGCGGATTCATGTCCATCAATAAATGGACAATCTGCGGCGAAAAAATCACGCCTAATAACGCAATAATTGAGAGAACGATGAACAATCCGTTGTTGACCAAATTTGCCAATCGCCACGCGGATTCTTCGCCTTCATTGTTAAGCTTGCTGGTAAAGGTCGTAACAAATGCGGCTGAAAGTGCGCCTTCTCCAAACAGGTCGCGCAATAAATTCGGGATGCGAAAGGCAATGATAAAGGCGTCGGTAGCGAAGCCGGCTCCGAAGAAGGCGGCAAAGATTAATTCACGGACTAACCCAAGTACGCGGCTGCCCATCACAGCGAGGCTGACAATGCCAGCGGAGAAGGCTACAGAGCGTGGCTTTTGAAGATTGGACATAAGAATTTAGCCGCGAATTCACGCAAATTTACGCAAATAAATTTTGGGCTTGGGGCTTTCCAAAAAACAAAGACCGGCTTCGCGGTAATTGGCGTGAATTCGCGGCAAAAAACTACTGCGGATTGACCAATTCCAGCATAATCCCCTTCTGCGTATGCAGTCGGTTTTCGGCTTGATCGTAGACAATTGACCCTTTCTGATCAATGACAGCAGCGTCAACTTCATCACCGCGATGCGCTGGAAGGCAGTGCATGAAAAATGCGCCCTTGGCAGCTTCTTTCATCAATTTTTTAGTCACGCGAAATGCCGAAAAGATTTCACGGCGTTTTTCTGTTTGGGCTTCCTGTCCCATCGAAGCCCAAACATCGGTGTAGACGGCATTGGCTCCGGCAACGGCAGAAAATGGATCGGTCACAACCGTAATCTTTGCGCCAGTCACTTTCGCCTGCTTGCGGGCGATCTTTATCACTTCAGGATCAGGTTCGTAGCCTTTCGGGACGCCGATGCTGATTTGCGCTCCGAGCTTCACCGCTCCGAAAATCAATGAATGACAAGTATTGTTCCCGTCTCCAACGTAGGCGATTTTGAAGCCTTTCAAATCATCCCCGACTTTTTCTGTCAGTGTGAAAAAATCTGTCAGCCCCTGACACGGATGCGACCATTCGGATAATCCATTGATGACCGGAACGGAAGCGATTTCGGAAAATTCCTGGACGACTTCGTGGCTGTAAGTGCGCAGCACGATTAAATCTACCCAACGCTCCAGATTCAGCGCCATATCTTTGACGGATTCACGCTCACCGATGCGCACTCCCTGATGGTCAAGATAAACGCATGAAGCTCCCATTTGTGTCGCGCCCAAATCAAACGTCACGCGAGTCCGCAGGCTGGGCTTTTCAAAAATCAGCGCCACACTCTTACCTGCCAGGGCTTCGGAAAAATCACGCGGATTCGCTTTGATCGCGGCGGTAGTTTTGAAAATCTGACGAACCTCTTTTGGCGTCAGGTGCGAAATTGAAATCAAGTCTTTCAAGGCCACTTTTGCTTCCTCAAAAAAGTAAAGCAAACCTTTCAGTTTGCTGTTGAAGTTTCCAATTGAAGGGGAAATTATTACTGTATTAACGGAGGTATCCACGCCGTTCGATCCGCGCTAAATCGCCAACCAATCCGCGTAATTTTTCGAGCAGCACAGCCCGCCCGGCGTCAGAATCAACGCAGGCAGCCAGCGCAGCATACGAGAGCGCAATCGTATGATGCTCTCCGGCGGCGCTATCCACTTCGGCAATCCAGACGGAGTTTTCCGCGCTCTCATTCCAATTAATTGAATTTATTTTAACAGTTCGCTCAATGGCAATATTGCGCAACTCCGCATCCGCCCACTGCCGTCCCTGCTCTATTTTCTCATTTATCGAAGCTGTACTCATTATGATTATTTTAAGTTTATTAATTATTATGTTTTGAGTAGTGAAATAGCATGCGGCAGCAATCTCAAAACTGCCGCTAAATTTTCTTTGGCACCGCGTACACTACCCGGCAAATTAATGATCAGAGTATGATTTCTAATCCCGCAAACTGCTCTGGAAAGAGAAGCCAGCGGAGTAATTTTGAGGCTTTCAGCTCGCATCAACTCAGCCAATCCGCGTGCTTCACGATCAAGAATATCTAATGTCGCTTCGGGAGTAATATCCCGACTCGAAAACCCTGTGCCTCCCGTCGTGATAATTAAATCTACCAGAACTTCATCCGCAAAATACCTCAACCGCTCTGCGATCAGAGGTCTTTCATCAGGAATAATTTCAGTCTGCACGACCTGAGCTTTAATGGTAGCTAATGCTGCCACCACTGTTGGCCCGGAAATGTCTTCGCGTTCGCCTCGCGCCGCTGAATCACTGATTGTCAGTACCACAGTTTTGATAAAATCGGTCATTTCCATCGCCTGGGTCGAATCCCTGAAAACAAGCTCCGAAGTTTACAGCGGATGCCAAAATCATTCAATGCACGCGCTCCAAATAACGACAAGATGTGTAACTTTTACCGACAACCGCCGTGATCTGTCATCTTCAAGTGACAACTCTTGTCACTATCTACCAAGCACTGCTTAACAATTTTGCAACAACTACCTTCCAAATGACTGAACTCATTGCACTTAAAATAATTTAAAAATAATTTAACACTTTGGCATAAAACTCGCTTATTATCTTCGCAGAAGAAGAGTGTTCAGTGACTATCGTCGTAGTTTTAGTTGGGTTGTTCAGCGGCGTTAGTCCGGGGCCACTGAATACTCTCCTTCTGTTAAGTTCTTCCATAATTTAGTCTGACAGCTTTTTGCCTACAAGATTTAGTCGCCCAACGACACGGCTCGCAAAAAGTAGCTTGATCACGATAGCTGAAATTTCAGACCACACCTTTTACCCAAAAATCCCGCATAATTCCCCCTTAAACCTTCCATACCTACCCGCCTGTCTTTTTTGCCATAAATTCTAAATTACATTGAGCCTAATCTTCAGATTAAAGCCCGATTAAATTCTTGGCAAAGTATCGCTTTTTTGTTAGTCTTTGTTTGCCTCACTCCTCGAAGCAAATCCGGCAAATGCTTCGTTGCTCATAATCACAAATCATTGGTGGAAATACCTACCCATTCCGAATATTTCTATCAGTAGAATCTATATTTTCAGGAGTTTTCCCCATGAAGAAGAGAAGCGAAAACAAGACCCACTCCTCCCGCAGGAATTTTCTGGGACAAGTGAGTGGCGTCACAGCCGCGACGATTGCAACAGCTTTAGCCAGGCCAGCCTTAGCTCAAGCAGAGAGCAGTGTCGCTCCTGTTAAGACAACCTCAGAATTTGATCTCACGCGAACCCTCAAAGCCTATCAGTGTCGGCTTAATGCTGCAAACATGGCATTACAAAGACCTACTGTCGAACAAATTTCCAACGGGGATGATGATCGCTATCCAAATAAGATCGGGAGCTATAGCAAAGCGTTACCTCATAATCAGCTTGGAGAAGTAGAGCCTAATGCCTACGCCACACTTGCCAGAGCTAGAGCCAGCAAAAATCCAGCGGATTTTGAAGCGATTCAACTTGGGCTGGGGCGTAAACTGACAAGTCCGCAGGCAGGACTGGCAATGGATTTAGAGGGGCCTGATTCGCAGCACGTAACTCTCCCGCCCGCGCCAAGCTTCAATAGCGCTGAAGAAGCAGGGGAGATGGTGGAACTGTACTGGATGTCGCTCACACGGGATGTCAATTTTAATGATTATGGGAGCGATCCTCTAATAGCAGCAGCGACCGCAGATATTTCCAGGCTTTCAGATTTCCGAGGCCCCAGAGAAGGGGTACGCACAATCCGCCAGGTACAAGGAACAGATAATGGCTTTGGCATTGATCCCGTTGCACCTGAAGTACGTGGAAGCACAACCCGTAGAGGAATCG
Source organism: Blastocatellia bacterium (assembly GCA_043775925.1). Taxonomy (GTDB): domain Bacteria; phylum Acidobacteriota; class Blastocatellia; order RBC074; family RBC074; genus JAFDVL01. The sequence continues at coordinate 24,909 of JAYVRW010000416.1, read as the reverse complement.
GACAGGTTACTCCAAATACCATCTTTCGAAATAGTACGGCAGGTGACTTGAATGGTCCCTGGCTTTCGCAGTTTTTGACGCTGGATTTTTCATTCGGTGCTAACACCGTCTCGCAAAAAATGAAGACCTTGCCTGCCGGACTTGATTACATGACAAAATATCAAGACTGGCTTGATGTGCAAAACGGAGCCGATCCAAGCAAAAATATCGTGTACGATTCAACGCCGCGCTATATTCGTAATCTCCGCGACATGGCGCAGTGGGTACACGTTGACGCGCTTTATCAGGCGTACCTGCATGCGTGCCTTATTATGCTGGCGCAGGGGACACGTCTTGATTCCGGCTTACCGCTTTATGACACAAAAGTGCAGGCCGGATTCGCGCAATGCGGAGGGCCTCATATTCTAAGTCTCGTTACCGAAGTTGCGACCAGAGCGCTGAAAGCAGTCTGGTATCAAAAATGGTTTGTCCAGAATCGCCTCAGACCCGAAGCGTTCGGAGGTCGTGTGCATAACCACATGACTGCCGCCGCGCAATACCCCATCCATTCTGATGTCTTAAACTCGCGGGCGGTCTCAGAGGTTTCCAGAAAATATGGGAATTTCCTGCTGCCGATGGCTTTCCCTGAAGGCTCACCGACACATTCAGCTTATGGTTCAGGTCATGCCACCGTCGCCGGAGCCTGTGTGACAGCACTCAAAGCATTCTTCGATGAAACGGATGTCGTCAAAAATCCAATGATCGTCAATGCCGCCGGAACAGCGCTCGTTCCTTATGAAGGTGCACCGCTGACCATCGGAGGCGAACTCAATAAAGTGGCTTCCAACGTAGCGAATGGTCGCAACGGAGCAGGCGTTCACTGGCGCACTGATGCCGTTAATTCACTGAAGCTTGGCGAAGCCGTAACTATCGGCATTCTTGAAGAGCAAAAACTCACTTACAACGACAATGTTCAGATGACTCTGACCAAATTTGATGGGACGAAAATCACCATCTAAGACTGTCTGCAAGCAGCGACGCGAAGGCAAAAGTGAACAGCGGGAAAGATTCCTAGCTTTTACTTTTGCCTTTTTGTCTTAGGGTTTGATATACAACTGTTATGAAGATTCGCGCTGCCATTTTGCAAGCTGTATTCCTACTGACTTTCGCGTTCACATCTTCTCAGGCGCAACAACGTCCACTCATCACGGAAGATGTCGAACCCGTCAAACCCGGCTACGTCCGTGCCGATTTCGGATTTGATTTTGCGCAGGGAAAAACCTTCGCTCTCTCAGGCTTAAAAGGTGATTTATCGCGGATTGGCGTAACCACGCTAACCTTTGGATTAGCGCCGAATGTTGAAGTAGAAATTGGTGGAACTATTCACAATTCGCTGGCGATTAATAGTCGTAGTACGAGCGCGATCTCACTGGCCTTAACCAGTCCGAATGGAACCAGCGACACTGGAGACTTTTTTCTTGCCACGAAAATTAAGCTCAGGAATGAGACGAACCGCTTGCCGGCTTTTGGTGTCCGCTTCGGAGCGCAGTTGCCAAATTCCAATCAGTCACGCGGGATCGGATTGAATCAAACGAATTTCTTCTTCACGACCATTGCCAGCAAATCAATTGGCAAATTTCGTGTGTCGGGAAATATTGGTTTAGGAATTTACACGTCGCCAAATGAACTCTATTCGCAAAATGATTTATTGCTCTACGGCTTATCATTTTCCCGTCCGATCAACGACCGCGTCACCCTCGTCGGCGAAGTCAACGGACGCATGAACACACGAAAGAAAGCTCCACTTGGAACGGAATCTGATGGCGAAGCCCGCTTCGGTGCGCGTATTAAAGCTTCAGGATTATTATGGGATGTTTCCGCGATTGCCGGACTGCATAAAAATAGCGCCCGCAGCGGATTAAGTTTCGGATTGACTTACGAAGGACAATTGTTCACGCCTGTGAAGTAATTTAGGATTTCTTATATCTTTCCATATCCAACCGCATCAGTGTCGCGGTACTTCGCGCAATCAATTTCTCTTCCCTATCCGTAATCGAAGCCTCCACATAAATCAGCGTCTTCCCTAAATTCACGACATTGGCTTCGCAAAATAAATCTGAATCCTTCGTACCCCTTAGAAAATTAATGCGCTGCTCAACCGTCGTCACGCCGTTTTCAGGCATCACCATCGTCATTCCCGCGTGAGCCGCCGCCGCATCCGCGAGGCTATAAAGCGCTCCGCCGTGGACAACAAATGGCTGAACCAGATTATCAGTGTAAGTCATTTTCATCCGCACCCAGCCTTCACGTGCAGCAACAACTTCGATCCCAAGATGAAGCAGAAACGGGATTTTTGCAGAGAATACTTTGAATTGTTCGAAATCAGTAATCGGCATAAAAATGTAGCGCAACCAGCCAGGTGTGCGAGTGTATTTGAGAAAATATTGGCAACCATCTCTGATTGCCCTACACTGAAAATACAAATTTGAATTTTGAAGGAAGAGGTAAGTATGAGCAATAGTCAGCACGAAGAATTGGTCCGCCACCTGATCCGTCAGGAAAAATTTGGAGTCCTCAGTACGCTGTCACTCAAGCACGAAGGTTGGCCTTTTGGTTCAGCCACACCCTACGCAATTTCCACGTCAGATGAACCAATTATTTTGGTCAGTTCTTTAGCGGAACACACACGAAACATGATGAATGATCCGCGTGTCAGCCTGTTTATTCAGGACACTACGACAACCGCGAATCCTCAAAGCATCGCCCGCGCAACCTTGCTTGGGATGGTCGAACCAGTAAATGAAGCTGAAGATGCTGCGCAACGTTATCTGGAACGCTTTCCTGAAGCCGCACAGAATTTTCAATTAGGCGGATTTTCGCTACTTAAAATTGTAGTGAAAAACGTGAGATACATTGGCGGGTTTGGCGAGATGTTTTGGATTCAGTTCTAACAAACTAATTTGTAGCGATGACCTGCGCGACTTCGATCACGCGCATCAAGCTTGCTGAAGCGTATTTCGTAGCTTCGTAGCGTTGGATTTGTTGCTCTTTCAAGCCTAGTCACGTTGCAAATTCGCCTCAATTAACCTACTCCATTATCAAGCAGCATTTCATTTTTTAGGTGGCGGCGGTGACGGTGGCTTGGGTCTCGGGGGCGGCGGTGTAGGCACATATCCCCTTTTTTCTAGCGGTTCTATTGGTCGCTTTTCAGTCATCGGCAAATTTCTTTTATTCATGATGCGTTTCATTAAGTTACATTTAGAATCATCAGAGTTTCTACACCTCTATCGTGTCATTTTTTGGGTGGCGATGATGGCGGATTAGGTTTCGGCGGTTTTGGTGGCGGTGGTGTCGGAATGTACCCTAATTCATCAGTACGCCATGGCGGTGTCGGGTTATTGTTCGATACTGGAAAAATCTTATTTTGTCTTAACATTAATACCTCCAAGATTGAAATAAACAAAGGCGATAAAAAAAGCAATACCAATAACAAATAAAATCCCGCTTGTTACATTCAACCCGCCAGTAATTTTTGCAAAAACCCCTCCAAAATGCCCTTCAATGGGTTTTCCAGTTTCGAGTTCCCTGTCTACTTGCTCAATACCTTTTCGAATGGACTTTCGGCTCGTAAAATATGAAAGCAACACTATACATAAACTGAGTGTCCAAGTTATCCAAGCTGTCAGTAACGCGGCTTTATATACTGGAGTGCTACTAAGTAAATCTTTGATAAACGCAAATGAAATACCTAATGCTCCGCCTGAAAGAGCTAAAACAGTTTTATCATAATCATCCTGAGACTTTTGGTCTGCCTGCGATAAGAAAGCTCTATGGTCATAGATTGGATTCAAGTCCTCATTCGCGGAGTCTTGCGCCTGACCCACTTCCTCTAATTTTTCCGAGGGAGTGGTGGTGTCCACAATATCAGGCTTTTTAATATGGCTTAAATTCTTAAGACCCTTCATAGCTTTTTGTCTGATAATTATCTCAAAATGAGATTTATATGAAAACAGAAACGAATCAGGTAATAAAGCTCAAAATAACATAAAGCGCATTACGAGAAATAAGAAACTACGAGTATCAATCTACACTATTCGCTAGAAGGTTCCGGCATCATAAACCAAAGTGAAAAGGCAAGACTCATCACTTCACCTCATCAAATTCCCACGCTTAATCTCATCCACCAAATAATCCGAAGCTCTCCACGACACCGCCAGAATTGTTAGCGTTGGATTCTTTTCCGTCGCCGAAGGAAATGAACTGCCGTCTACGACGAAAACATTTTTCACGGCGTGCATTTGGTTGAAGCCGTTGAGCATGGAATTTTTCTTATCGGCTCCCATCCGACAGGTTCCGTGTTCGTGAATTGGTGAGCCGGGATGATCCCAATCGTTGCGTTTGTAATTCAATGTCTCCGCATTTGATTCGTGCAAAAGTTGCTCGACGGTGTCGTACATTTCTTCGGACATTTTGCGTTCGTTGTCGCTATAATTCAGCACGATTCGCATCATCGGTAAGCCGTATTGATCGCGTTTATTTTCGTCCACTTCAATGCGATTATCTTCACGCGGAGGAATTTCTCCGTACGGATGAATTTGAAATAAGGCGGGATAATGGCGCAGCACTTCTTTCTTGAAATTACCTCCGAAGCCTTCCATATTTTTCGCAAAGCTCGCGTTATTTTGGCATCCGCTTGACCAAAACTGCGCTCCGAAGCCGCGCGCATAATCACGTTTTTTACCGCGATGATTGAAGCGTGGCAGGTAAATATGTTCACCGCCGATACCGCTGTCGTGCGTAGTCTCACGTCCATACAAATGCGGCATGAACGCTTGCACGTGAAAACGAAATTGTTCAGTGAAATATTTGCCCAGAACGCCCGAAGTATTGCCAATCCCGTTCGGGTAAATTGATGATTTTGAATTCAATAAAATTCGCGTGGAATCCACCGAAGATGCGCCGACGACTACGACTTTGGCTTTGACATGACTTTCGGTTTTGTTGTAGCGGTGAAAATATTGCACGCCATCCGCAAGTCCTGTTTTCGGGTCTACGGTGACTCTTCCGGCGACAGCGTTGCTGATGATTTTTAATTTTCCAGTGGCTAAAGCGGCAGGAATTAAATGCAGCGCGGAATTAAAAAAACTTCCGGTAGTGCATCCCGATCCGCAATCTCCGCAGTAATGACACGAAGGTCGTCCATTCAAAGGTCGCGTCAAATTTGCGCGGCGACCGTGAACAATATTCACACCGATCCTCTTCCCCGCATTCATCATCGCCCATTCGCCGCAACGGAGCGCAGGTGGTGGCAGATGAAATTTACTCCCTGGCAAAGTCTCGTTGTCATCGTCTCCGCCACACACACCGATGAGCTGATCTACTTGATCGTAATACGGTTTGATGTCTTTATATTCAAAAGGCCACGGAATGCCGTAGCCGTCATTGACTTTGAAATCTACGTCAGAATAGCGCAGCGAAACGCGCCCCCACATGTTCGTCTTACCGCCGTGTCCCCAGACGCGGTACAGGTCATACCGCTTCCCTTCCGGCGTCAAATAAGGCTGTTCTTTGGTATTTAAATAACCAAGCTCAGGCTTTTCACCGCGTGCGTATGCTTCCCGCCGTTCGTATGGCAACATCGCCATCCAATACTTCGCTGGATCGTATTTATCACCCGCGTCCAGCATCAGCACATTGACCCCTTTGCGCGTCAGATTCCACGCTGCCATGCCGCCGGATGCACCGGAGCCGATAATCACGACATCGTAAACGGGAGAAGATTTTTTGATATTTGGAGCTTGGGGTTTACGTTGTTTTTGCATAGTTGCCTCGAAGATTTTGGAATATTTTAAGACAGGATTGACAAGATTTTTTTACAGGATTTACAGGAAAATCGGCTCAAGCAAAATTGGAACTTTAAAATGTATTTCTACTTGTCAATCTTGTTTTAGAAATCTGGTCAATCTTGTCTAAATATTTTTGATTTGCTAATCACCGACGTAGTGCATACTATCTTACTTACTGTTCATAGTGAAGTTTGCAATCATATCGGATATTCCGATCATATTTTTTGGAGGAAATTAAAATTATGCCTTACTCAGAAATGCTGATTAAACCCATGCGCGAAGACCTTTCGCTGAATGGAATTACTGAAACTCGCACCGTCGAAGCGGTTGACGCGGCAGTTAAAAATACGCCAGGAACATTGATGATTGTCGTCAATTCCGTCTGCGGATGCGCCGCTGGCAAAGCCCGACCCGGCATCGTCCGCGCTTTGCAAAATTCCGTCAAACCCGACAATGTCATTACGGTCTTCGCCGGAGCCGACATCGAAGCTACAGAACATGCCCGCAGCCTATTTGCACCGTATCCGCCTTCGTCGCCTTCCATTGGAATTTTAAAGAACGGCGAATTGGTGTACATGATGCAACGCCGCGACATCGAAATGCGCGATGCAGAAATGATTGCGAATGAATTGAAAGCCGCGTTTGAGAATGTTTGTCTGCCTGCTCAAGCCGCTACAAATTAAGATTTAAGGGGACGCAGGTGCAAGGAATCCGCGTGCATCCGCGTCCCTTTCCAGGAACATCACGATGCCCCTCCCGCGCCACCTTTTTACCCTTTTCCTGATAATAATTTTCACGCTACTTTCCGCTGCACAAACAAACGCACAAGCAGTGACAGAAAACCCCGTGCGCGTATTTCGCCAAAATCACGAACACGAAATTATTGGCGAGTTCACGAAGCTGCTGGCAATCCCTAACGTAGCTTCCGACACGCCGAACATTCGTCGCAATGCTGATTTGATTTTACAAATGTTGACTGCACGCGGCGCCAAAACAAAGCTGCTTGAAATTTCCGATGCGCCTCCGGTTGTGTATGGTGAGATCAACACGCCGGGCGCGATACGAACGCTGATTTTTTATGCGCATTACGACGGGCAACCTGTCGAACCGACGAAATGGGTTGGCGGTGATCCTTTCAAACCAACGCTGCGTTCGGCTTCGCTGGAAGCGAATGGCAAAGACATCCCGTTCCCAACTAAAGGCGAAAAATTCGATCCCGAATGGCGGTTATACGCACGTGCATCGAGTGATGACAAAGCGCCGATTATTTCGCTCGTAACAGCACTGGACGCGCTCAAAGGCAATAAAATCACGCTCACCAGCAATATTAAATTTTTCTTTGAAGGCGAAGAAGAAGCAGGCTCGCCGCATCTGGAAAAAATCATTGAGAAATTTCCTGATGAAGCAAAAGGCGATGTGTGGTTAGTCTGTGACGGCCCCGTGCATCAAAATCGGCAACAGCAAATTTACTTTGGCGCACGCGGTGTGACGACGCTGGAAATGACAGTATATGGCTCGCGCCGCGAACTGCATAGCGGACATTACGGCAACTGGGCGCCGAATCCGGCGATGATGTTAGCGAGATTGCTGGCTTCGATGAAAGATGATGATGGACGTGTGCTGATTGAAAATTATTATGACGGCATCGAACCGCTCAGTCCCACAGAACAACGCGCCTTAGCCGAAGCCACCGACAATGACGAAGACCTGAAACGCGAATTGCAAATTGGCTTTACGGAAGGCAAAGGCAAAAAGCTGAAAGAAATGCTGATGCTGCCGTCGCTCAATATTCGCGGGCTTTCCAGCGGTTCGGTCGGAGCCACAGCGCGAAATGTCATTCCCTCGACGGCAACTGCCGCGCTTGATATTCGCCTCGTCAAAGGCGTTGATTACAAAGTTGCAGTCGCACGCGTCCTCGCCCATATTCGCAAACAAGGCTGGCACATTGTCGAAGCCGAGCCGGACGAAGCCACTCGCTTGAAACATCCCAAAATCATCAAAGTCATCACCCCGCGTGCGAGCGATGGCTATAACGCGGCGCGAACTTCAATGGATTTAGATATTTCGCGGCAGGTGATTCGTGCGATAGAAAATGTGCGCGGCGCAACAGTGAAAATGCCTACACTGGGCGGGAGTGTGCCGCTTTATATTTTCACTGACATTTTGAAAACGCCTGCAATTGGTATCCCGATTGCGAATCACGACAACAATCAACACAGCGCGAACGAAAATATTCGCTTGCAGAATTTGTGGGATGGCATTGAAACGATGGCGGCGTTATTGACGATGAAATAGCTGGGAGCGCATAGCCCCGGGAGCGCAGGCGGCTCGCCTGCATCGCGGCAAGCGAAGCGATGCCGCGTACCTCACAAAGCAGATCGTTATCTTTGCAGGCAAATTCCTCCGCGCACATAACAGCGGCGTTTCACGCGCCGTTCGCAGGCGAGCCGCCTGCGCTCCCAGAGCTTAACGCTTTTTCTCCTGCTTCCAGCACCTTCAAAATTCGCTCCACATCATAAACCGAACCGCGCCATGCACCACCACTGGCATGTTGCAGCGCAGCCCACAACCGCGTTTCCGCTGGCAAATCAGGATCAGCCGCAAGGTCATCACGAAATCCACGCGATGCAAGCTCCGCATCGTTCGGCGTATGCGTTCCATCAGCTTCCAGCTTGACGAAATCAATCGAACCTTCAAGCTTCACCGTATCAATAATCACGCGGATCAAATCGCCGTCCTGAATTTTCCCGATGGGGCCGCCGGCCAGCGCTTCCGGCCCGACGTGCCCGATGCACGGGCCAGTCGAAACGCCTGAAAAACGGGCGTCTGTAATCAATGCGACGGAATTCGCGTAGGGCATATATTTCAGTGCCGAAGTAATTTGATACACCTCTTCCATCCCTGTCCCTAAAGGCCCGCGACAAATCAGCAAAATTATTTCTCCGGCTTTGATCGCATCTTCGCCCTTACTTTTAATCGCCCCAATCGTAGCGCGTTCGCTGGTGAAAACTCGCGCTGGCCCGGTCAAACGATACGCGCCATCCGCGCCAATCATCGAACTGGCAATCGCCGTGCTTTTGACGACTGCTCCTTCCGGCGCAAGATTTCCTTTGAGGAAAGTCACCGTACTCGTCAAGCCTTTCTGATGCGCTTGTGTGGGACTCATAATCACTTCATCAGGATGAATGCCGTCGGCTTCCTGTAACCGTTCGCGCAAGATACGACGCCGATCTGACGTTTCCCATTCGTCCAACATTTTATCCAGCGGTTCGCCATAAGCAGTCAACGCCGAACCATCAATCATTCCCAGTCGCCGCAGGTGCAACATCACTTCGGGAACACCTCCAGCAAGGAAAACACGGACAGTTGGATGTGGGCCATTTGGCAAAGAATCCACGAGGCGCGGGACTTTTCGATTGATCGCAATCCATTCTTCGACAGTAGGAATTTCGAGTCCAGCGGCGTAGGCAACAGCGGGAATATGCAACAGCAAATTTGTCGAACCACCAAAGGCTGAATGAATCGCCATCGCATTACGAATCGCGGCGGGCGTGACGATAAATCGTGTTTCCAATGAAAGCTGTTTTTGCTTGAGTAACGCCTGCGCAGAACGCCGTGCCATGTCCAGCCAAATTGGTTGCCCAGACGGAGCGAGAGCACTGTGCGGAACCGCCATTCCTAACGCTTCGGCAATCACCTGCGAAGTCGCAGCCGTGCCTAAAAACTGACATCCGCCTCCGGGCGAACCGCAAGCACGACAACCAATGTCAGAAGCTTCTTCGAGCGTGATTTGTTGATTGGCATAACGTGCGCCAATGGTTTGCGCTTTACCCGCGTCTTCGCCATCGCTCGCGGGCAAAGTGACTCCGCCTGGCACAATCACCGTTGGCAAATTATGTGCGCCCGCCAGCGCCATCATCATCGCGGGCAAACCTTTGTCGCACGTCGCGACACCCAGCACGCCTTGTCGCGTAGGCAACGAACGAATCAATCGCCCCAGCACCATCGCCGCGTCATTGCGATACGGCAAACTATCGAACATTCCCGTCGTCCCCTGCGAGCGACCATCGCACGGGTCAGTGCAATAACCCGCAAACGGAATACAGTCATATTTTTTTAGCTCTTCCGCCGCCGCCTGCATCAGCAAGCCAACTTCCCAGTGACCCGTGTGATAGCCGAGCGCGAGCGGCGTCCCATCCGGCAAGCGGATTCCGCCCTGTGTGCTGAGCAGCAGAATTTCAGGGCGTCCGAGTTGTGCCGGATTCCAGCCCATCCCGACATCCTGTGTCCAGCCAAATAAATCGCCGCTGGGTCGGTCGAGTAAATCTGACGGTGTTAATGGTAGCTGCCCTGTTGGTCCATTTTGTTTGGTGGTGACGGAAAAAATACTGCTGTCTTCAGTTCCGAAAATTGTGTCTTGCATTTATTCGCCTTACGTTATCAGAATCTCTTTACTATTTTATTTCGTATTTGAGGAGGTAATATCATACACATCACACTCGATATGTGCAGTGTACTGATGAAATAAAAATCGTGGCCAGGTAAGTTTGTAGCTGAGGCAGCAATGAATAATTTGAACGGGAAGAATTTAACCACAGGATTAGTAATACCATTTACCGCTAGAAAGTCTGCAATAATAAGATAACGAATAAAGGGCTGCCAAAAATCAAAGAGACAGCCGAAGAACTACGCGAAATGCTCAGAAATGAGCCGCAAAGCAAACGACAGAACAGACTTCAAGCCTTATATTTGATAGTTACCAAACAAGCCAGGTCAAGAGGAAAAGTCGCCGCGATGTTGGGCAAAAATCAGGGCACCAGTAATCGAGGAAATAAAAGCGATTTGGGCGAGCGAAAAAGGTTTTCGGATTTACAAAGAAATTCATCAGATGGTGGTCAGGAAACATCAAATAGCGATTCATTATTCAAATGTGCATCAGTTGGTGAGATATAAATTAGCGGCAAAAGCGAAAGTGCCGCGCCCAGGTAATCCCAAAAAACAAACTAGCGGTCGAGGAATTCAAAGCTGGAATGGAAGCGAAATTCAAATAAATAAGCAATCAATACCATGGGTTATATGAGAAAATAAGATTATGGACACAAACTGAAACGCGCCACGGACTGATGCCGATTCATCACAGAAGAATCACCAGCAAAGGAGTTCGCCCGTTGATAAGTTCAGATAAAATGCGGTATCTTTTAAGTCCGGCGGTACTAGTTCAATAAGCTTTAGTTGCTTGATTCCTGCGGTCACTGTGTCTCTGTTGCGAAGCCGCAACAAACTGAAGTTTGTTGGACATTTCATTCGTACTCGAAAATTTAATTTACAGCCTACCAGGTACTATGGAAATGAACGTTTAGAAGAAATTGTCAAGATAGGGATTCTAAAGTTAGAAAATCATAAAAAAACGTTCATTGAATAGTACAGGATTGGCATATCGTGAGAAGCGAATTCCGAATCTCCACTCCGACATCCAGTAGAATGGCGGCGGTCACCCGCAGCGAAGGCGGACTAGCAAGACAGGCTTGTTCGGTGTGAGTGGTTGGCTCTCCTATGCCAAGCATCCTCCGTTCAATTTCATCCCACTGAATTCTAAATTAAAGCTGGTCGGGATCAAGTCCGAGTTCACGCAATTTGGCAGCGAGGCGATCAGCGCGAAAGGAGTTTCGGGTTTCGCGGGAACCAGGTTTGACTCCGATGAAATCAGACCGGCAATCCAAATGACAGGCGAATGGTTTGACGGACAATGCGGCAAGGTGAAATCGCATCTTTGGCATCGGCTTTGGTCGCGCTCATGCCGGGGTAGCGGAAGGCTACGGCGAAGGGATTCAAAAATGCCAGGTGCATTTGTAAAAATTGCCACGAAGGTTCTACGGTCAAAACGATTTGGTGTAAGAGTAATAAATCGTGGGTAGTGGTGCAATCAGGTAAGGCGGTGTGTCAGTAGCCCGCGCGTCAGCAAGGGCTGCCTCTCAATGGGCCTCGCCGAAGCAGCCCTTCACAGCCGGGCTACTGACACCTCCCACCCAATTATACCCACTACCAAATCGTGAGTCCGCTGGAAAGGCAGGGAAGATTCCTCAAGGCGAGCTTTGAGATATTTTTCAATACATTACTGGGCGTGAAAAACGGCGGCATCATAACTTGGGAACTTTCGAGCGCGAAAACTCATTTGCGCGACGTGCCAATCCTCTTCCGCTTTGTCAATCCATTCAGCGGTGGTTGGCTTCATACATGACCTTTCCCCGGCTCAGTATCTCACCCATAAACGTGTCACCAAGAGCCAATCGTTCCTGCACCTGTTCGTTGGTGCGGACTAATAAATCAAGTGGCAGTACGCCCACTTGTTGGACGAGGCGATTCAAGATAACCCCGCCTGACGAAATGGACTGCCCTGAAAAGGCATGACGACTAGCAAATCAATATCAGAATTGCAGTGAGGCTGACCATACGCATGAGAGCCAAAGAGGAAAAAATTTTCAGGCTGAAATTCATCCGCGAGATGTTGGTAGAGGTTAGAAATTTGCGCCGACACTTCAGTGGTTTGCAGCTCACTGCTGATAGGTTTTGTAGCGGCTCTTTTCATAGCAGGTGAATTGTAATGGGTTCAATTGAGGGTGTCAAAAACAAACAGATAACGTCCAGAAGATGGCACTTCAGGACGCAGAAGATTTCGGAACGCAGTCGTTAATAATTTCATCAACAATCGCGGGGGCGGTATGTTCTTGTGGTTGGAGGTGGACGGGCAAGCCGCAGCGTTGCGCGGACTGCGCGGTGACGGGGCCGATACAGGCAATTTTTGTTTTGGTCAGAAATGCGGCCAGGTTTTCGGAATCAAGCAACAGCGATAAATTCGTAATCGTCGAGGGGCTGGTGAAAATTGCGTAATCAATTTTGTCTTTGGTAATCAGTTCCTGCACTTCGCTGACAGAAAATTCCGGCAACGTATTTTGATAGGCTTCGGTGACATCAACTTCGACGCCCAGTTTTTCCAGCGTTGGGCGGATGACATCGCGGGTGGCTTTCGCCGCTGGCAGCAGCATTCGGGTTCCGCGCAATCTTTGCCCGACTCCGAATTTTTTAATGAACGCCGAGACCAGACTTTCGGCGGTGAATTTTTGTGGCAGGAGGTCTACTTGTAATCTCTCTTCGGCTAATTTTTCCCCAGTCTTTTTTCCGACAGCACAAATTTTCAGCGCCGCCAATTCAGCTCTTCCATGACCCAGCATGTCGAAGCGCTGGAGGAAATAAAAAACTCCGTTGGCGCTGGTGAATACTAACCAGTCATAATTTCTGAGGTTATCAATTTTCTGATCAAGCGCCTTCCAGTTATCCGGCGGGCGAATTTCAATCGTCGGGCAGAGAATAATTTCCGCGCCGTTTTTTTCCAGGGCGTAAACCAATGAATCCGCCTGACTTTTTGCACGTGTCACCAGAATTCGTTTTCCGGTCAGCGGCAAATCAGCTTTGCCATTGCCATTTTCCTGACCATTTTTAAGTGCGACGTGATATTGAAGCCCGTTGGGTGGTTTGGGAGTTTCACGCTCTACCACGGTTACAGGGCGCGCTTCAGCGTAATCATCAGCGTAAGCAATTGAAGTCGAAGGGGTAGGTGTAGGAGCTTTATTGACGACAGCTTCCTGCACTTTCGCTTCAATCATTCTTGATGCCGTTCCTGACATCGAACTAATTTCCATGACCGGATGTAAGTTTTGAGAAGGTTCTTTTTCTCCGACAGGTTCCGGCACATCATTCAGCAGTTGGTGCGCGCCTGCCGCAATCAGATGGCGGGCTAACAGGCTGCCAAGTTCCTCACATTTGTACTGCGTTCCGCTGACGGCGTGCCGAACAATTTGCGTTCCTGCCACATCGCAAACCAGTCCTTCAAGTTTTAGCGTGCCATCTTCAGTATTGACTTCGCCAAAGGCGGCAATCGGGACGGCGCAGCCTCCGCCTAAGCCGCGCAGGACTGCTCGTTCACCTTCTACTGCATTGCGCGTTGGCCAATGATTTAAGGCTTCGACCAGATAATTCACACGTTCATCTTCGACGCGGGTTTCAATGCCTAGCGCACCTTGTCCGACCGCTGGCAACAAATGATGCGGCGGGATGAGATGAGAGATTTGGGAAGTATAGCCCAGCCGATTTAATCCGGCAGCCGCCAGAATAATGGCGTCAAAATTTTCTTCTTCAAGTTTTCTGAGGCGGGTTTCAACATTTCCGCGCAGTTCAAGAATTTGTGCATCAGGTCGTAATAATTTTAATTGTGAGGCGCGGCGTGGGCTGCTGGTTCCGATCCGTGGTTGGACGGGAAGGCTCAATAACGAATTCACACGAGTTGCCAGGCGACGATTGACGATCAACGCATCGCGTGGGTCTTCACGTTTGGTGACGGCAGCCAGATGCAGGCCTTCAGGTAAAATTGTTGGTAAATCTTTGAGGCTGTGAACCGCGAGGTCAATGCGCTGATCAAATAAAGCTTCTTCGATCTCTTTCGTAAAGACACCTTTACCGGGCATCCGCGAAAGCGACGCTTCAGTTAATAAATCCCCGGTTGTTTTAATGATCTCGATTTCGACTTCTAAGCCGTCGTGTAAGCGTTCCAGTTCGGCCTTTATCCAGTTCGCTTGCCACAGGGCTAGCCTACTGCCACGAGATCCGATGATGAGGTTCGGCATATTTGGATCTTTACTTGGGCGAGACACGCGCAAAGAGTATCGTTTTTTGTCATTGAGCGCAATGTCTTACAATACACATACACCGAACTTGAGGTAAATTCCATCTTTAGTTATAGTTTGCAACTTGTCATTTGCCCGTTGTCCGTATTTTGTAGTGTCAGCCTGAATTAAAAATTGGCGGATATTTACTTTCTTGATGGGATTTTCAATCGGCAACTGATTAGAGCATCACTGAACCCCCTAATTTATGTCAGACTACGTCGCCAATCTCGCTCAGCAAATTCGTACTGAAATTCATAAAGTCATCGTTGGACAGGATGATATTATTGATCAGATTTTGATCTGTCTTTTTGCCGAAGGTCACGCTTTGCTGGAAGGCGTACCTGGAACTGCCAAGACTTTACTGGTCAAGACCCTTAGTCGAATCATTGGTGCTTCTTTCAATCGAATCCAATTTACGCCTGATCTGATGCCGTCTGATATTACAGGAACGAATGTTTTCAATCTGAATACTTCGCAATTTTCTTTGCGGTACGGCCCGGTTTTTACGGATTTGTTATTAGCTGACGAAATCAATCGGACTCCGCCCAAGACGCAGGCTGCTTTACTGGAAGCGATGGAAGAGCGACAGGTTTCCATTGACGGCGAAAGTCATCCGCTCTCGCCATTATTTTTAGTGTTAGCGACTGAAAATCCGATTGAATACGAAGGCACCTATCCGCTGCCTGAAGCGCAGCTTGACCGCTTTTTGCTGAAAGTCTTAATTTCCTATCCATCGGCGGAGCAGGAATTACAAGTGGTTGCTAATTGGCAGGCAGGATTCAATGCACGCAAACTGGAAGCCGTAGATTTACAAGTCCTGAGCGACCCCGCTGCGGTTGCCGAAGCGCGGGCTTACGTCCGGCGTGTCGCGGTTGAGCCGAGCGTCCAGAAATATTTAGTTGAGATTGTTCGTCGGACACGCGAGCATCCGAATTTGCAGTGGGGAGCCAGTCCGCGCGCTTCGGTGGGTGTGTTGCTGGCGAGTAAAGCGCTGGCCGCGATGCGGAGCCGTGATTTCGTCACACCGGATGATGTTCGTGATGTCGCCAGACCGGTACTGCGCCATCGCATCGTCCTGCGCTCCGATGCCGAAATTGAAGGAATGACCGCCGATCAGGTCATTGACGAGATTCTGGTGAGTGTTGAAGTACCACGGTAAGAAGTTCGCAGTAGGAAAGTTCGCGGTTCGCAGTAAGAATCCTATGAACTGCCTTCACTGCGAACTGTGAACTTCTTTACTGCGAACTTCTCCTACTGCGAACTTTCTTCCCGCGAACTGCTCATGTTATTTACCTTACGATTTTTTATCCTGATTACTCTTGGCATTATTCCAATTCTGCTGGCGTGGTCGCCTGTTTGGGGGAAGTGGTACTTACTTGAATGGAATGTAGTTTGTTTGTTATTAACTTTCATTGATTACTATCGCACAGAAGATGCTGAGCAGTTTGAGATGGTTAGAAAATTACCTAAACGATTTATTATTGGCGAAGAAAATGAAGTACGAATTGAACTTACTTCCAGCTTGAAGCGTCAGATAAATTTGCAGGTTAAAGATGAGTATCCGCCCGAATTAGAGTTACGTGGAGAACGCTTACTGACGGCAATTATTCCAGGTCGAGCGCGTCGTTCGACGATCCTGAATTACAATTTATTTGCCGGAGCGCGTGGTGATTATCATTTCGGTGATTTGGTGTTGCGATGGGCTGCACCCTGGGGATTGGTAACAAAGCAAGCCCGGATTAAGGCTGCCCAAAATGTCAAAGTCTATCCGAATTTAAGTCCCGCCAAACAACAGGAATTGCTGGCATATCGCAATCGTGCTTTGCAATTAGGCATTCGTCGGATGCGATTGAAAGGGCAGGGGCGAGAATTTGAAAGCCTTCGAGATTATGTTCGTGGAGACGCTTTGCGCCATATTTCGTGGTCTGCGACAGCACGTCGAGGCAAACTGGTGACGCGCCAATACGAGGAAGAGCGCAATCAAAATATTGTCGTCATGATTGATGCCGGGCGTTTGATGACTTCGCGGATCGAAAATATGTCTAAGCTGGATCACGCGATCAATGCGGCTTTGGCAGTCGGCTTTATTGCTAATCGCGGACACGATAATGTGGGCTTGCTGGCCTACACTCGTGAAATCGTCACGTATTTGCCACCGCAGTATGGTAACGCGCAGATTAATGCGATGCAGGAGGCCTTGTATAATTTAAAGCCGAAAATGATAGAACCGGATTATGCCAAAGCCTTTCAATATTTATCGCAACATTGTAAGCGTCGTTCACTCGTCATCATTCTCACTGATTTGATAGATCGTGAAGCTTCGTCAGAGTTACTCGAATATACGGCTAACTTAATTCCCCGACATTTACCTTTAATTGTCACAATCGGAGACAATGATTTACGAACATTGGTAACTAAAATGCCTTCGCAGATAGAAGAAGTGTACCGCCAAAGTGTCGCAGAAGAATTATTACTCCAACGAAAAGAGGCTTTAGCCAGGATAACTGAATTAGGAGGGCTGGTACTTGATGTGCCAGCCGGGCTGGTATCTTTTCAATTAGTCAATAAATATCTGGAAGTTAAAGCTCGCGGGCTATTATAAGTTATTATTTTATCAACTTAATGATCTCACCAATACCGACAAAATCAAAAAACTACGGCGAGATAGTGAGCACCATTGCTTTTGTCTTAGCCGTTGGTGTTGCCATCTACTTACGGTTTTATTGTTTAGAAATCAAACCGCTACATCACGACGAAGGCGTCAACTCACACTTTCTGCTGAACCTTATCCATCAGGGACAGTATAAGTATGATCCCACCAACTATCACGGACCCTCGCTTTACTATTTTACGTTGTTGAGCGTGAAAATACTGGGCGAAACTGAATTTGCGATAAGATTTTTCCCTGCGCTTGGTGGAGTCTTAACCGTAGTTTTCATGTGGGGATTAAGACGAGGCTTAGGTTTGGTTGGCACTCCCGTGGCTGCCTGGAGTCTGGCTTTGTCACCTGGGTTGGTTTATTTCTCGCGTGATTTTATCCATGAATCTTCGTTTGTTTTTTTTATGGTCGGGATGATCGTTGCGGCCTATAACTGGAAAAAAACTTCAAGTATTTTCTGGTTTTCGATTTTTACCGGATTACTTTTTACGACAAAAGAAACTTCAATTCATACTTCGTTAATATTAGTAGCCTCAGTTTTGTGCGCAGTGAGCTGGGATCTACTCAGAAAGTATTTATCTGGAGAAAAATGGAAGATTCCTACTTTTGAACGCCCCCTATTGCTTTATCAGGATGTATTAAATCTATCAATATTTTTACCGATCTTTGTCACAATTTACCTTGTCTTGTATACCTCGTTTTTTACCAATCCGACTGGCCCTTTAGATTTCTTGAAATCAGTTTTTCAATGGACGGGGCGAGGATTTAGTGAACATATTCATGATCACGTCTGGTCATATTACCTGGGAATATTAACCAAGCTGGAGCTACCCTTAGTGGTAGCTGGGATCATCGGTTTCGGAATAACCTTATGGCGCGGTTCTCGATTTGGCTTGTTTTTAATGGCGTGGGCTTACGGGATGGTGATTGGATATTCGAGAATTCCTTATAAAACTCCGTGGTTAATGGTGAGTATGATTACGGCTTTGGCAGTGTTTAGTGGATATGTTGCGCAGGAAATTTTTATACTACTAAAACTTGCCCCCTTACAATTGGCCTGGCTGCTCATTTTGATAGGTGTAGGCGTCCCTGTTTTTCAGCTAAGTTACCAAGTCAACCTCGTTAAGTATGAGGACAATAGTAATGAATCTGGATATTTTACTGCATTCGGGAAGGCGAAGAAGCTGACCGCTTACGAAGATACACAGTATGGTTATGTCTATGCGCAGACAAATGATACCGTCAAAGACTTAGTGACAGAAATAAAGCGAATCAACCCAAATGAGATTTATTATATTACAAGAGATTACTGGCCACTGCCCTGGTATTTACGAAGCTATAAGGTCTCAGGCTATGAAGATAAAGCTCCTGAAGGGTTTGAAGGGAAACTTTTAATCGCCACCAAAAATCAGGAAGAAGAGACTTTTCCTAAGTTAAAAGGGCATTATGTAGCCAAAACGTTTACCCTGAGACCGGCTGTAGACATTGTACTTTTTATTAAAGAATAGCCAGGGTATTTTACTTCAAAAATTAATTCTCTTTTCGTGCCTTGAGCGCTTCGATCACGGCTGGCAAAATTGAAATAAAAATAATGGCGATCACGACGATTCCAAAATTATTTTTCACGAATGGTAAGTTGCCAAAGAAATATCCCAGTCCCAGCAATCCGCAAATCCAGAGAATTCCGCCGAGTACGCTAAAGGTTAGAAACTTGGCGTAATTCATCCGCCCGAAGCCTGCCACAAAGGGCGCAAAGGTGCGAACAATTGGAACAAACCGGGCAATAACTACAGTCTTGGTTCCGTATTTGGTATAAAATTTTTCAGTCCGTTCGAGATAGGATTTATTGAAGAGTTTGGAGTTCTCGCTGGTAAATAATTTCGCGCCGATGGTACGTCCGATCCAGTAATTCAAATTGTCGCCAATAATTGCCGCACACATCAACAATGCGCCGAGGGCGATGACATTGAGTGACCCGGAAGCTGATAAAGCTCCCAGCGCAAACAGCAATGAATCTCCTGGTAGAAATGGAGTGACGACTAAGCCCGTTTCACAAAAAATAATCAGGAATAAAATCGCGTATGTCCAACCCTGATATTGCAGGACTAATACGTCTAAGTGTTTGTCTAAGTGAAGTATGAGGTCAAGTAAATGTTTGAGGATTTCCATATTAGTTCGCAGTAAGAAGAAGTTCGCAGTTCGCAGCAGGAGAAGTTCGCAGCTTGTAGTTCACGGTTCGCAGTGAAAGCAGTTCATCGGATTCTTACTGCGAACTGTGAACTTTTTCTCTGCGAACTTCTCACTTCTCCCAGCCAAATTTTCCAATGAGTTTTACGAATCTGCACGCGCCGTGATCTTCCTGACGGACGCCTGTGGCAGTACGCTTGACTCGAATTAATCGTTGTTCTTTTTCGCTGCCGATAGGAATGACGAGATGGCCGCCGACTTCCAATTGGTCTATCAGGATTTGCGGAATTTCGGGTGCGCCCGCCGCTACAATAATTGCCTTGTACGGAGCAAATTCACTCCACCCAAGCGTGCCGTCAAAGCATTTGATCGTCGCCTTGAAAAGCTTGAGCGAGGCCAATAACGACGAAGCTTCACGGGCTAATTGCGGCATTCGTTCGATGGCATAAACCTTGCCTGCTAACTTCGATAAAATAGCCGTTTGGTAGCCTGATCCAGCTCCGATTTCCAGCACTTTGTCTTGTTCGGAAATATTCAGTAATTCGCTTTGCTTCGCCACGATAAAGGGCTGTGAAATGGTTTGATCGCAGGCAATGGGCAAAGGGTGATCGTCGTAGGCGCGACTGCGCAAAACTTCCGTAATAAACAAATGTCTGGGGATTTCCGCCATCGCTGCTAAGACACGTTCGTCTTTAATTCCATCTCGTCGCAAACGCTCCACCATCGCCAGACGATTTCTAAACTGGGCATCGGTCAGTGTTTTTTGTTCGAGGGGTTTCTCCATAAACTAAAACTCAAAATCCCTTAATTGCTCCAGCGCCTGATAATCTGTCATATCAGTTTTGATCGGCGTGATCGAAACAAATCCTTCAGCAATCGCGGCGTAATCGCTGTTGCCTTTTTCTTTCCAGCGCGAATCCTGTTCGCCGATCCAGCAATAATTTTTACCACGTGGATCAATACCTTCAAAAATTGTACTGCGCGCGCTTTGCTTGCCCTGATGCGTCCAATGTGCGCCGCGAATTTCGCCGGGCGGGACATTCACATTTAAGATTACTCGTTCGGGCAATCCGGTCTGCAACACTTTTTCAGCCAGACGCGCCGCAAATTTCGCGGCATGATTAAAGTTCAAAACTGAGTAATCCGTCAAGCTGACAGCAATGCTCGGAAGCTTGAAAACACAGCCTTCAAGCGCGCCTGCGACCGTCCCTGAATACATTACATCATCGCCCAGATTCGCGCCGAAATTAATACCGGACACTACGATGTCAGGCATGGCGTCAGGCATAATTTTCATCAAGGCCAGAATCACACAATCAGTCGGAGTGCCATCTACAGAATAATGAAAATCGTCAACTTTACGAATGCGCAGCGGCTGTGTCACCGTCAATGAATGCGCTTTCGCACTTTGTTCCGTAGCGGGCGCTACGACGAATACTTCACCAATAGATTGGAGGGCTTCAGCCAGTGCAATTAATCCTTCGGAATGGATTCCGTCATCGTTCGTCACTAAAATTCGTGGCATAAAATAAGCAATGAATCAACGTTGTGAGTAATAGCCCATCATCGCCGATCATCCAAATGAAGGCAAGGCATCTGGTAATTTGAGACAAAAGGAGATTGGGATATTGCAACGCTGTGCAATTTTACACATAATATTCTTATCTTGTTTACGAGTCAGCAGAAATAAAAATGTTTTGGCAAGCTGATCATAACGTTCGAGTTGCTTGCCAAATTTTACAACTCAGTCGTTCAGCCGCTCACGCAGGGATTTGGTTTTTCAGCAATTGGAGGAACCTCTTTATGGCTTTAACGCTTCGCATCCCGACCTCGTTTGTCGTACTCAGTTTTTATTTACTCATTTGCTTCTTTTGCGTGTGCGGCTGGTTCAGCTTTTCCGGCTATGCGCAGATAGATTCAACGATCCATCCAAATCAAAAAGCAGAATTGCGCGCAAGCTCCTTTTCGTCCTTCACCAGCGCCACCGAGACAGTGGCAGGGCAGTCTGTAAGAGCAAAAATGGAAACACGCGTGGCAACGGCAAACAATAAATTCGGTTTTGATCTTTTCCGACGTCTACAAGCAAAAGACACAGGTGCGAACCTTTTCTTCTCACCGATCAGCATCGCGTTTGCTCTGACCATGACCTACAACGGAGCGGCAGGCGAAACACAGCAGGCACTGTCGCAGGTACTTGGGCTGGATGGGATGAGCCTCGCTGAAATCAATCAGGCGAATGCAATGTTGATGAAGTCTCCTGGTAGTTCTGACCCCAGGCTTGAATTGAGTCTGGCCAACTCCTTATGGGCACGGCAAGGGATAACGTTCAAGGCAGATTTCCTGGCCCGCAATCGTCAATTTTTTGGAGCCGCAATCGCGTCTCTGAATTTTAGCTCCCCACGTGCGAAAGCCACGATCAATAACTGGGTCAGCGGGAAAACCAAAGGGAGGATTCCAGTCATCATTGACCAGATAGATGCGCAACAAGTGCTATTCCTCGTTAACGCCATTTACTTCAAAGGGCAATGGCAAAAGCGATTTGATAAAGCTCTCACGCGTGATGAACCTTTTTATTTGCTTTCCGGCGCACCGCAGCAAGTCCCGATGATGTCGCAATCTGGGGGGTATCAGTATTTTCAGGGAGATAAATTTCAGGCTCTCTGCTTGCCTTATGGTCATGGCAGCACAAGTCTCTATCTATTTTTGCCTGAACAAAATTCTTCCTTGTCAGGCTTCCTCAGTGGACTCAGCTACGAAGCATGGGAAGAATGGATGACAAGATTTCAGGAAATGCCTGGCGAGGTCAAAATCCCGCGGTTCAAGCTTGATTACGAGGTGAATTTGAACGAAACGCTCAAAGCTTTAGGAATGGAAGTCGCTTTCACGGCAGGTAAAGCGGACTTCAGCGGGATGTCCAGTCAGCGTAATCTGTTTATTTCTGAGGTCAGGCACAAGGCGGTCATTGATCTCAATGAGCAAGGGACAACCGCCGCCGCCGCGACCTCGGTCGGCATAGGTGTGACTTCTATTATCACACCACCACAGAATTTTTCCTTTATTGCCAATCGGCCTTTCCTGCTGGCAATTCGTAATCAACAGAGTGGAGCGATTTTGTTTATGGGCATCATAACTGCGCCAAAGTGAGCGCTTGTGTTCCTAAGTGAGAATTGCACTTTCGATTACTTACACGTGCGGCAGGTGCAAATTATGGATTGTATCTTTAATGCGATTTGTTTGAAGGCTTTGTTGATCGGCAACTGTCTTGAACTGAGGGCTTGCTATTTTGTTCCTGATGCGCGAAAGGCCTTAGGTGTCAATCCAGTCGCCTCCCGAAAGATTTTCGTGAAATGGCTTTGACTGTTGTATCCCACCCGCGCCCCAATTTCCGTTAGTGTCAGATCAGTTTCGGCTAACAGCTTTTGGGCTTTTTGAATTCTCATCGAAGCTAGATAAGCGTGTGGCGAAGTCCCGGTAATTTTTTTGAACAGCCGCGCAAAGTGAAATTCACTAACGAAAACCGAAGCTGCAATCTCAGCCAGCGATAATTCCCGCCCACAATTGTCGTGCATAAATTCAATCGCCCGCCGCAGCCTGCGGTCTACGATGCCGACCCGCGACAATTCCAAATCTTCTGAGCGTTGCAAATTTATATGTGAACGCAGCAAATAAACAGTGAGTTGATTGACCTGTGATTTGATGACTTCTCGCCAGCCCGCCGAGCCTTGCCGCGCTTCTACTTGAATCGCCGCAAGTGTCAGCATTAGATTTTTGTCGCTGGTGTTTGGATGGCTGAATAATAAATTTGAGCCGGAACGATAGAACTTCAAGCGCGTCGCAGTTTCAATCAACAACTGCGGCGACAAGCGCAACAGCATCAATTCATTTTCACTTTTCGGAATTTGCTGTGTCTCGTTTGGATTGATGAGGAAACAACTCATTTCAGGTGCATAAATCAATAAATACGCCGCCTGCCCAAAAGCTTCAAATGAATTTGATGGCGTTGCGCGGAGTTCGAGCGAGAAGCTGGATTCAAAAATTATTCGTGGCGTTGGCATCCAAAATCTTAGTTGATCCGCTTGCATTCAAATTACGATGAGGTATACACCCGATAATCAATCTCCTGAAAGATCGTATCTTTGCCTTCGACATCCGTCAGCCAAGCCTCATCAATCGCATCCGCATTAATCATTTCGTACAATTTCGTGAAGCGATGAATGTGGTCTTTGAAGCGTTTGACAGCGTATTGCACCATCGTTCCGGTTGTAATAATAAACGCCCAATCTGAAGATTGCGCCAATAATAATTCTCGCGCCGCCTGCTTCAGAGCGCGTAATTGCAGGCCTTCGGAGTGCGGATGTGTTGCGGCGAGTTCGACCATGCGCTGTTCGGCTACATTTTGGTGGACGTACATCCAATCGGTTTGATGATTAATCCAGACGCGGTTGTAACCTTCTGCGCCCCACGACGAAGCCGACGGAATCTGATTTTGATTATCGGGATAAATCTGCAAATAATCTATCGGAGAAATCGGACGAATTTCACTTTGATCGAAGTGTAATTTTTTGAAGAGGTAATATAAAAACTGCGGTCCTTCAAACCACCAATGCCCAAATAATTCAGCGTCATAAGGAGCTAAAATCAACGGAAGTCGTCCTAATTTTTCCTGTAAAAATCCAGCTTGTGCGCGGCGGTTATCCATGAAGTTTCCGGCGTGTGACGCGGCGCGTTCGGACGCCCATTCCGGGACATACGGTTCCTTCTGATGCAGGTCAACTTTGCCCGTGATGCGGTGATATTTGTAGCCGATATTGCGGCGCACTCCGTCATCGTGCAGGTATGGTTTGATGTACTCTTCATCCTGTGAGTCGTAGCCCAAATCTCGATAAAATTCACGGTACATCGGATCGCCGGGATAGCCGATTTCAGAACTCCACACCTGTTCGCTGGTTTCAGTATCGCGGGCGAAAACGGCGACATTTTGCGGCGTGATGACGGGGGCGTAGATGCCGCGTTTCGGGCGTGGTGAGCCGTACAAAATGGCGTGCGCATCAGAGATGAAAAACTGAATGCCAGCTTCTTTCAAAAAGCGATCATCGCCCGGACTGAAAGCGCATTCGGCTAACCAAATCCCACGCGGAGCGCGTCCGAAATGTTTGATGTAATTATTTTTCGCAATTTGAATTTGCGCACGTTTGGCTTCATCGCTGGACATCAAGGGTAGAAATCCGTGCGTCGCGCCACAGGTAATAATTTCAAGGTAGCCTTCGTCCTGTAACTCTTTAAATCCGCGAATGATGTTGCGGTTGTATTTGTACTCGAAGACCTCAATGCATTCGTTGAAATGACGCTGGTACATCAAGGCGGCGGAGTGAAAATCCATCGCTTCGTGGCGGGTGCGCTCGACTTCCTTTTCGGCTAATTCGCAGAGTTTATGCAGGTGGTCTAAGTAGCGTTGCTGCAACAATTCATCAGCCAACATTTCACACAACGGCGGTGTCATGGACATCGTGAGGCGAAA
>JAYVRW010000415.1:0-9825 GCA_043775925.1 Blastocatellia bacterium | reverse complement strand
AATAGCAGTGGAACATTAGTGAGTTGGAAATTCAATAAACCTGAAAACGTCCCCAGCATCAATGAAAGTAACCACGCCTGCGGATCATCAGCTTTGACGAGAAGAATCAGTAAACCGGTGATCAAAAAACTGCCGATCATTAGGAAGATGCCAATTTCTTTCAACCAATCTTTTAGTGAAGCACCATATGTCTTGACAGGAACTTGATGGATGACTCCCTGACACCGCACCATCAACATTAATTCGCTGCCAGCGGGAATCGGTAAATTAGAAAGATTTTTTACCATAAAATTAAGTGGCAAACCTTTTACACCCAAAACTTCGTCATCTACGTGGAGGATCGGCGATTGTCCGTCTTGCGTAATATCCGTAATCAACCACCCATTCGCCTTATTTATAGTATCAAGACCACAACTGCTCCAATCGCGCAATTGCTTGAATGACGAAAGCATTCCTGTTGCTATATTTAAGAACAGGAATACAAAGAGAACGCCGCCGAGAATCAATTTGGTTTGCTTTGCCATTATCTTCCGTTTTCGTTAGGATGAAGTTTCGCCTTCCGATTTTTATTCACAATTGCCTGTACTGCTGATTATGCTAACATTGCGGCGATTATCAAGGAGGATTCATTAGTGTCAAACCCATTCAATGTTACGACAAGCAACAAAAACGGAATTTCTATCATTGCGCTGGAAGGATATGTAGACGCGCACACCGCTCCGCAATTCGATACGGCGATTCAAACGGAATTTGACGCCGGACGGGTGAAAATGGTCGTTGATTGTTCACAGTTGAGCTACATCGCATCCGCTGGATTAGGCGTGTTCATGAGCTACATCGAAGAAATTCGTGAGCAAAATGGCGACCTGAAAATCTGCGGACTCGCCCCGAAAGTCCGACATACCTTTGAGATTCTCGGCTTCCCTGATTTGTTTGAGATGACCGACGATTTAGACTCTGCGCTGGTTGGCTTTGCGACCGCGCATTCCGCACAGGAGGGCTAAATGGCTGGAACTGAAAGCTCCTTCACGCTCAGGGTTCAATCATCCACGGAAAATCTTTCGTTGATTCGTGAGTTTGTCACCAAGGTCGGGCTGCAAGCCGGCATGTCTGAAATTGATATTTCCAAAATCGAACTCGCCGTAGATGAAGCCTGCGCCAACGTTATCGAACATGCTTACGGCAACGATAAAAGCCAGGAAGTGCTGGTTCGCGCCAACGTAGACGAGGAAAAAATTACGTTTCACATCATTGATACTGGAATTGGATTTGATCCGACGCAAATTTTGCAAGAGGATTTGGAAAAGCTCATCGAAAAACGAAGATCAGGCGGGCTTGGCATGCGACTGATTAAAACTCTGATGGACGAAATTCAATACGAAATCATTCCCGGACAAAAAAACGAATTGCGGATGGTCAAACGCATTAAGAAATAATCGGACTTAGACAGGATTGACAAGATTGACAGGATCAGAAAAGAGCCATAAATATAGGGTGTTTTTTTAATCCTGTTCATCTTGTCAATCCTGTCTAAGCAGTCTTCTTCCCCCTTTCTATAACTCGACTTTTATTTTATGACTCAAACATTAGGCGCTTCGAATTTAGAGGCTCTGCTCGAATCTGCCCAACTACTCCACGCCTCGTTAGACCTGGATGATTTGCTCAAACATTTACTGCGTACCGTCATGGGGCGCCTCGTCGTAGGCAAAGGCTTTATCGCCGTCGAGCGCGAAAATGAAATTCGCTTTGCTTTAGTGCGTGGTTTGCCCAAGCTGAAAACCGGAGAAATCTTCGACATTAACGATGCCCATGAAGTCGGTATTGACCTGATTTTACCGATTGGAGAAGCAGCCGCCCCTATCGGATTTCTGGGGATCGCTCGCCCTGCCAATCGTCCACTCGAAGACGAAGACATTGAATTTCTCAAAGCATTATTAGGCATCGCTGCCAGTGGTATCGAAAACGCTCGCGCTCACACCGAAGCGCAGTTTCTCAATCAAGACCTCGATCAAAAAGTTCAGGAGCTTCGGGCATTATTGGATTTAGTACGCGGACTGACTTCCGCGATTGAGCCGGAAGAAATATCGCAGCTTTTAGCCTTAACCTTAGCTGGACGATGGGCGGTCAGAAAGTACGCCGTAGCCGCCTGGAAAGAAGGGCATCAGCCTGTCATGCGCTTGAAAGGAATGGAAATTAATCAGCCTGAGAATTGTCAGGAATTGATTGACCCGTTGCCGGAAGCTTTGTTTGTCAAAGATTTTCCTGACTGTGAATTCAAGGAACATTTACTTAAAAATCAAGCAGAAATATTTTTTGCGATTCGCTCCAACGACTTCACCAGCGGAGGTTTTGTCGCCCTCGGAGCGCGTCCCGGCAAGCTGACTTTTAGTGAAAACGATCTTGATTTTGGTGCTGGGTTAGTCGCGCAAGCCGCCGTCGCTTTCGACAATTCCTGGTTCATCAAAGAAACCATCGCCCGCAAAAAAATGGAACAGGAGCTGGAATTAGCCGCCGGAATTCAGGCGACTTTATTTCCTTCGGCGTTGCCCAAATTGCACAATTTTGACCTAGCCGCCCGTAATCGTCCGGCGCGTCAATGCGGTGGAGATTATTATGACGCGCTCCCCGTCGCCGCCAATCAAAGCACTGACCCGCATTTAATTTGCGTCGCCGATGTGTCTGGCAAGGGCTTACCTGCTTCACTGTTGATGAGCAATATCCAAGCCACTTTGCGCGCTTTACTGGGACGGGTTCCGATGCTCACAGAACTGGCTGCGCATACGAATGAATTGCTCTTCGCTACCACGCCATCGAACAAATATGTGACTGGAGTCCTGATGCGAATTGATCCGGTTTCAGGCCAATGCGTGTACGTCAACGCGGGGCACACGGATTGTTTATTGCTCAGAAAAAACGGCGAAGCCGAATGGATCAAAGCTACGGGAACGCCGCTGGGAATGCTGTCAGGATTGCCGTATGAAGAAGCGACATTTACAGTCAATACCGGAGACATCATCGCGCTCTTTTCCGATGGTGTCACTGAAGCGCAGGACATCAACGAAGAAGAATACGGCGAACAACGCCTGGCAGATTTCGTACGCGGCATCGCCCACGAATCCGCCGAAATTATAGTAGAAAAAATCTTTGATGAAGTTGACCGTTTTGCGGGAGCCGCTCCGCAGTATGACGATATTACGTTGTTTGTATTGAAAAGATTATAGCTTCCGGTACAGTACTCGGAGCCGTAGCGACGGGGTTTGTACCATTCATAAATCTTATGCCCCCGACCGAACAAGCCGATTACGACAGCCCGTGGAAAGATGTGATTGAGCAGTTTTTCGAGCAGTGCCTGTTGTTTTTCTTTCCGCGCATTTACAAACAAATTGATTGGAGCAAGGGCTTCAGTTTTCTCGACAAAGAGTTTCAGAAAATCTCACGGGATGCCGAAACTACTCGGCAAACCGTAGACAAATTGGTCAAAGTCTATTTGCTTGGCGGTGAAGAGCTTTGGCTTTTAATTCATATCGAAGTCCAAAGCCAGCGCGATCAGGATTTTGCGGCGCGGATGTTCACATATCATTATCGCATCTTTGACAAGTACCATCGGCAGGTTGTCAGCCTTGCGCTTTTGGCGGATGAACATGCTGGATGGCGCCCCTCGCAATACGAAGAGAAAAATTTTGGTTGCGAAGTGCGGCTGAAATTTCCGATCATTAAACTGCTGGATTATCATGCTAAACTCAGGCTGTTGGAACGGAGCCAGAATCCTTTTGCTTTAGTAGTGCTGGCTCATTTGCGAGCCTTGGAAACCAAACGTACGCCACAGAAAAGGATGCACGCAAAATTGCAATTGATCCGGTTGATGCGCGGACGCGGATTTACCAAAAAACACATCGCAGAATTGCTGCGGTTCATTGACTGGGTGCTGACGTTACCCGCAGAATTAGAGCAGCAATTAACGGATACAGTGGAAAAAGAGGAAGAGAGCATGAAACGAAACAAATATGTAACAAGTTGGGAACGAATGGGCGAGGCAAAAGGACTTGAGAGGGGGCTAGAGCAAGGACTTGAACAAGGACAAATCAGATCATTGCAGACAACGATTGCGGATACGCTAGAGCTGCGTTTTGGTACGAAAGCTGAAACGATTTTTACCGAACTGAATCAGATCAATGATCCAGAATTATTGCGTGCCTTGCACCGCCATGCCGTCGTCTGCCAATCGCTTGATGAATTCGAATCACAACTGAGCATCGCCGCATAATTTCGGTGAATCAATGCCTGCCAAATCCCCGCAAAATTCATTGACTTGGATCAAACGATTCACGATTTTGTTGCTCCTGCTTGCGCCACATACCTTGTCAGCGCAAACAAAAAGTGTTCAGGCGAAACCCGTAAAATTAACACCCGCTGAAATCAAAGACGCTGAGCGCATCTTTGCGACCTTCAAAAAACGATTAGAGAAAACGAATGATTTGCGAATCGCTTTGCATGGAATGCCTGGTGATGATTGGTTCAGACGTGTCGTTAATAGTAATTTTGCCAACGTTGACGAAATGTTACCTGTAGATAAAAAGTTTTTTGCTGATAATTCACATAAGCAGTTGCCAGGATTTCAGCAGTTCTATCTGAGCCTGATGAGATTTAATTGGAGCTTTTGGTTGTACACAAACTTTTTCGAAGATACAAAAGATAAAGGCGATTCTGAAATCAACGCATTATTTTCAAAGTTACTTCCATCAGCGAAAAAGTTGTACGACGAAATGAGTGGCGGCGATCTACATTTGACGAATATGAGTCAGGTAATTCGTACTACAAATCATTTTGATTCGGTGACGAACCTCGCAAATAAAAAACTAAAACAGTTCCGATTAAAGCAACCAGTTCTGTACGGAAAAGTGCTGCTAAGGTCTAACTTTTATACCGATGATAAAGCGGTTGTGATTACGTGTGATGATTTATGCTTAAGCTTACCAAAAGGCTCTGAAATATTGGTTCGAGATATAGGGATATATCACTTGTATGTTGGAAAAAAACAAAATCGTATTGTTTTGTTAGGAATATTTTTTCTTTCTATCTAAACGTAATTATATTGTCAAACTTTGAAGTTCAAATATCTATGAAAATTGCAGGCATTAATTTCGATCACTTTCACATGGGCGATTTGTTGCGCTCTGCGTTCGATCATCCAACGGCTGAAATCGTGGGTATTTGTGATGAACAGCCGGAGCGCATGCAATCTGCCGCAAAGAATTTCGGCATCCCTGAAAATCGCGTGTACACCGACTATCGTCAATGTTTGGAAGAGACAAAACCTGACATTGTGATTCTGTGTCCGGCTACGGCGCAGCACGCGGAATGGGTGGAAAAAGTCGCGCCGTACAACGTTCATGTTCTGATGGAAAAACCTTTCGCGGCGACGCTTGCTGAAGCGGATCGGATGATTGGGGCAATGCAGGCTACGGGGAAAACGATGGTCATTAATTGGCCGCTGGTCTGGGTTCCCGCGCATCGCACGGCGAAGCGATTGATTGATGAAGGCGTCATCGGACAGGTGATTGAAGTCAGGCACTACGGCGGAAATCGCGGGCCGCTCTATCATCTCGCTGATAAAGTTGAAGTCACCGAAGCCGAAGTCGCCGCCAAAAAACCGCACAGTTGGTTCTACAAAAAATCACACGGCGGCGGTTCGTTGCTGGATTATATGGGCTACGGTTCGACGCTGGGGACGTGGTATCACAACGGCAAAATCCCCATCGAAGTCACTACCGTAGTCAACGAAACTCCCGGCATCGAAGTTGACGAACACAGCATCACCATTGCTCGTTATGATGTTGGCTTGTCAAAAATCGAAACGCGCTGGGGAACATTTACTGATCCGTGGACGACGCAGACACAGCCGAAATGCGGCTTTGAAATTATCGGCACGGACGGCACAATCAGCAGCTACGATTACGAAAAATCAATTCACGTTCAAACCCGACAACAACCTGAAGCGCACGAAATCGCGGCAGACAAAATTGAGCCACCAAATCAAAATCCTGTGCAATATTTAACTCATTGTCTGGAAACAGGTGAACCAATTTCAGGTCCGTTATCATTGCCGATCAGTCGCATCGGACAACAGATTGTGGATACTGCGGTGATGAGTATGATGGAGAAAAGAACGGTGAAACTTATTTCCTGACGTACAGTGGGCTGCCAGCCCGCGTCTGAGGCGTTCATCAAAAGTGAATTCAAATATATCTCTATCGTAAATTTCACACGCGGGCTGGCAGCCCACTGTACATTTTATGCCCGAAGAATTAGCCGATAATTACGGCTTAGCCAAAATCGAAACTGCCCAACAAATCGCTGCGCCAGATTTGCCGTATCAACCGCGCAATCCGACCAATTACAATCCGCCGATAGCGTTGATTGGATGCGGCGGAATTTCTTCGCAGCATCTGAACGCCTACAAACTCGCGGGCTACAACGTAGTCGCGCTCTGTGATCGCAACGAATCCAAAGTCAAAGAGCGGCAACAACAATTTTTCCCTGACGCCTTTATCGCTACGGATTATCGGGAAATTCTCAAGTGTGACGACATCGAAATCGTAGACATCACGCCGCACCCAGCCGACCGCATCCCGATCATCGAAGCCGCTATTCATGCGGGTAAACACATCCTTTCGCAAAAACCATTCGTGACAGATTTGGATGAAGGCGAACGATTGGTTGAACTCGCGGACAAGCACAACGTCAAAATTGCCGTGAATCAAAACGGAAGATGGTCACCGCATTTCAGCTACATTCGTCAGGCGATTGCCGCCGGAATGATTGGTGAAGTTGTCAGTGCAAATTTCACATTGCACTGGGATCATAACTGGATTATCGGGACTCCGTTTGAAGAAATTTACGATTTAATTTTGTATGATTTTGGCGTGCATTGGTTTGATCTGGCGCAATGTTTTTTTGGAAATCGTGAAGCCAAAAAGGTGCAAGCCTTCACCGTGCGCGGCATCGCACAACAAGCGAAACCTCCGATGCTGGCAAACGCGATCATCGAATTTGACAGCGGCATCGCTTCGTTGAATTTTAATGCGAATGTGATACAGGGTCAGGAAGATAAAACTTATGTTGCAGGCACAAAAGGTTCAATTACCAGTATTGGCCCCAGCTTGTCTGAACAGGTGGTGACGCTTTACACTACGGATGGATTTGCGAAGCCTGATTTGCAGGGAACGTGGTTTTTACAAGGCTTTCACGGCACAATGGCGGAGTTGCTTTGTGCAATTGAGGAGAACCGCGAGCCGATCAATAATGCTCCTGATAATTTGCGCGGTCTGGCAATTTGTTTTGCGGCAATTGAATCTGCGAAGCTGGGAACGCCGCAAATTCCTGGGCGGATTCGTCAATTACCGATTTGATAAAACCAGACAGGATTAACAGGATTTTTTGCAAGATTGACAAGTAAAATCAAATATTTATGATCCTGTAAATCCTGCAATAAATCTTGTCAATCCTGTCTAAAAAAACATGACTGCATCACAAACATACTTTGAAAAAACACTCGCACTTTTACAAAAAATCAAAGACACGCAACTCGACAATATCGAACGTGCTGCCAATATTTGCGCGAACAGTATCGCCAATCAAGGCTTAGTATTTCTCTTCGGCAACGGGCATTCGCGGATGATGTGCGAAGAGATGACGCCGCGTCAGGGCTGCTTTGTCGGCTTCGTAGCGATGGTCGAGCTTTCGATGTCTACGCACGCGAATATCATTGGGAATAATGGCTTGCGCGCGCCGTTGCATCTCGAAAAATATGAAGGCTACGCTGAAGAAATTTTGAAGGGATTCAAATTTGGAAAGCACGACGCGATGATCGTGATTTCTACCAGCGGCATTCGCCCCGTCATTGTAGAGATGGCACAAGGCGCAAAAAATCGCGGACTACCCGTTATTGGAATGTGTTCGCGCACACACTGCGAACAATCCGTTCCCGCGCACTCATCGGGCAACAAACTGATTGATGTTGCAGACGTAGTGCTTGATAATTGTTGTCCCGCAGGCGATAGCATCGTTGAATTGGAGGGTTTGGAATGGCGCACGGGGCCAACTTCGACGGTGACTGGCGGGATGATTATTAATATGCTGCGTAGTCGTACAGCAGAGTTATTGCTGGAAAAAGGAGTAAAACCAATTATGCTGCCCTCGCATCAATTCGTCGGCAATACCAGTGCGGCGGAACAGCTTGATCAATTCTACGAAGGCTATCGCAAAAGCCTCGCGCATTTGTATCAATAAGGCAGAAGCCCGACTGTGAAGAAGGGCGTCAGTGCTAAACAAACTATCTCCGAAGAATGGTTGCCCTCCTTAACAGTCGGGCTTCTGCCGCAAAAAAATATGGAAGCACTATTAAAAAAATTAAATCTCAAAGAAAACGAAAAAGTTTTGTTGCTCAATGTGCCAAAGAATCTTGGCGAACTGAACATCGCTTTCAACGCACGAGCGACTGTAAAAACAAAATATAAAAATTCGGATGAATTTACGTTCACGCTTGTTTTCGTCACCAAACAAAATGAAGTTGACGAACACGCGGCAGCGATTGCCCCATTAACACAGGGTGATGCAGCGCTTTGGTTCGCTTATCCGAAAGGCACATCTAAAAACTACAAGTGCGAATTCAACCGCGACACAGGTTGGAAAATTTTGGGAGAACTTGGATTTGAAAGTGTGCGCATGGTAGCGATTGACGATGATTGGAGCGCCCTCCGTTTTCGCCGTACAGAATTCGTCAAAAAAATGGTACGCGACGAAAAACGTGCGCTCAGTCCAACAGGCAAAGCCAAAACAAAATTAAAATGAATTTGCTGATTACAGGCTCAAGTGGCATCGCAGCGGCTACGGCGAAGTTGGCGGCGAACTCCGGCGCGTCAATTTTTATTGTCAGCCGGGATGAAGCAAGCTGTGCAATTTTAACCAATGAAATCAGCGCTTCGGGAGGGAATTGCGAATATTTTGTTGGTGATTTGATCGAAGCAAATACGGCGATTGCGGCAGTCCAAAAATGCCTGAATCACTATCATCGCATTGACGCTTTATTCAACGTTGTCGGCATTAGTGGACGCAGTTTTGGTGATGGCGCAATTCACGAATGCACGGAAGCCGGTTGGGACATCACGCTCGACACGAATGTGAAAAGTACATTTCTGATGTGCCGTGAAACTATCAAACAAATGCTTCAACAGGAAATTAATAAGGCAGGGTTGCGCGGCACGATTTTGAATACGTCGAGTGTCCTGGCGGATTTTCCTGAGCCAAAACATTTCGCTTCGCACGCGTACGCCGCGAGCAAAGGCGCGATCATCAGTTTGAGTAAATCTATGGCGGCTTATTACGCGCCGCACAAAATTCGTGTGAACGTGATTGCACCCGCATTAATACGGACTCCGATGAGCCTTCGCGCACAAGAGGATGCAAACATTTTAGAGTTCATGAAAACCAAACAGCCATTAGTGGAAGATTTAATTGACGCGGAAGAAGTAGCGAAGGCTGCGATGTTTTTGCTGAGTGATGCTTCGCGGAATATCACGGGAGATGTCTTGAAAGTTGATGGTGGTTGGAGTGTTAGTTGATTATTATTTTCTGAGGATAAATTTCTCTTTGTCCCATTCCCAGTCGTAGAGTCTTTTTCCTTTTGGAGTCGTTACTCTTATTGTTTGTCCTTTACGAGGTAGCCGATAGACATATCGCTCATTATGTTTGATTGGTAAATATTGTTTTGTCACGTCTATCCATTTCCCATTTTTATAAAAGTAAAACCACAGATAGGTAAAAACA
>JAYVRW010000414.1:0-9833 GCA_043775925.1 Blastocatellia bacterium | reverse complement strand
TTCAATCGTATAGTTTCAGAACTTTGTCACTGGATGATGCGATCAAAGCGATGCAATCCATTGGTATCGGAGAATGCGAATTATTTTCCGGTCACGTCGAGCCACGCCCGAGTGGTGGCGGAATGCCTCCGGGGTCACCTCCAGGCGGTGGGAACCGTCAACCACCAACCCCAGAACAACAAGCCGCTCGCCGTGAAGCCATGCAAAAAGCTGCCGAAGAAACCAAGAAATGGCGACTGACTGTTCCAATGGATCACTTCACCAAAATCCGCGATCAATTCAAGACGGCGGGAATTGCGATTCAGGCGTATAACCTGAGCTTCAATGACCGTTTTTCAGACGAAGAAATTGATCGTGGTTTTCTGATGGCGAAGGCTCTGGGCGCGAAATTCATTACGGCTTCTTCAACCCTGAAAGCCGCCAAGCGTGTCGCACCCTTTGCCGATAAGCACAAAATGATCGTTTCGATGCATGGGCATTCAAATTTGACTGATCCCAATGAATTCGCTAAGCCGGAAAGTTTTGAAGCGGCGATGGCCATGTCAAAATATTTTGCCGTGAATTTAGACGTTGGACATTTCTTTGCGGCTGGATTCGACCCCCTCGCCTACATCGAAAAAAATCATGCGCATATCACGAACCTGCATCTGAAAGATCGCAAGAAAGACAATGGTCCGAATACGCCGTGGGGAGAAGGCGACACACCGATTAAACCCGTTCTGCAACTGCTGAAATCGAAGAAATACAATATTCCGGCCAACATTGAATTTGAATATCGCGGCGATGACTCCGTTGCCGAAGTCAGAAAATGTTTCGAGTACATCAAAGGCGCGTTGGCATAATTCAAGTGCGATAAACTTTTAGTTTGTCGAAAATCTTTAAGGAAAAACAATGAAGAAAAATAAAATCTCAAGACGGAAATTCGTCGCAGGTACAACCGGGGCTGCGCTGAGTACGATGATCGTATCGCGTCACGTGATCGGCGGCGTCGGCTTCACCGCCCCCAGCGACACCGTGAATTTCGCGCTGATTGGTTGTGGTGGACAAGGTAAAACTGACTCCGGCGAATTAGTTGCCGGGGGGCAGAACATGGTCGCGCTCTGCGATGTTGATTTTGGCTACGTTGACAACGAAGTTGCAGGCTTGACGCGACAACGCGGTCCTGGCGGTGGCGGATTTGGCGGCGGGCGTCCCGGTGCTCCCCCCCCAACTGCTGAGCAGCAAGCTGCTCAGGCAAAAGCAGCCGAAGGACGTAATGCGCAAGCCGTAAAATTGCAGGAAGCTTATAAAAACGCCAAGCGTCATACCGACTTCCGCAAAATGTTGGAAACGCAAAAAGACATTGATGCCGTAGTCGTTGCGACTCCCGATCATACGCACGCTGTTATCGGCAAAGCGGCGATGGAACTTGGCAAACACGCCTATATCGAAAAGCCCCTGACGTGGTCAATCGCGGAAGCGCGGATGTTGCGCGAAGTCGCCGCCAAAACGAAAGTCGCTACGCAAATGGGAAATATGGGGCATTCCAGCGAAGGAGCGGCGCTTGTCAACGAATGGGTACAAGCTGGAATTATTGGAAAAGTCAGAGAAGTTCAAGCGTGGACAAATCGTCCTATCTGGCCGCAGGGAATTCCGCGTCCGAGTGCGCCGCCTCCAACTGCGGCAGGAGCTGCACCCGCAGGCGGTGCAATGTTCGGAACGGAATGGAGTTCACGAAAATTGAATCGTACGATTGCCGGATCATTGGTTGGAAATTATCCAATACCTGAAGGCTTGAATTGGGATTTATATTTAGGCCCTGCGCCCGAAGTTGAATTTCATCCGATCTATCATCCTTTCAATTGGCGCGGCTGGACGGATTGGGGTACGGGAGCCATCGGCGATATGGCAGCGCATTTGATAGATCATCCGTATTGGGCGCTCGGGTTGACCTATCCCACCAGTGTTGAGGCTACTTATTCACCTTTCGGAATGGATGCGCAAAATAAATTTGCCAGCTATCCCTTAGCTTCGAAAATTGTTTACAACTTTCCGGCACGCGGCGCACAACCACCTGTCACCTTAACCTGGGTAGATGGTGGGTTGATGGCGGCACGACCTGAAGCTTTGCCTGATGATGTTCAGCTTAGTCCCGGTGGCGGGGTAATTTTTGTAGGCGAAAAAGGCATCCTTGTTCATGAAACCTACGCGTCGAATCCGAAACTTTATCCGCAATCACTGCACGAGGCTGCGGCGAAAGTTCCGAAGACGTATTTCCGCGTTGAATCCAGCGGAGCCGGAATGTTCGCTTCTGCCAAACATCGCATGAATTGGATCAACGCTATCAAAGGCAAAGAGAAAGCGACCTGTCCGTTTGAATACGCCTCACGCTTAACCGAAACCATGTTGTTAGGGGTTGTCGCGATGAAGACAGGGCAGGGTAGGTTGATCAAATACGATGGAGCCACTGGAAGAATTACCAACAATGAAAGCGCTAACCAGCATTTGCAGCGAGAATATCGCAAAGGCTGGACGCTGTAATTGAGGGTTCAGAAAAGTTTAGAGTTCGTGCTTTCGCATTCCTGAAAGCGCGAACTCTAAACTATTTAAGAGGAGCTACGAAGTGCTTCGAATCGTTAAAATGCTCAGCAGTATCTTTGCGCTGATTGCCGTTTCTTCATCTGCCTGCTTCGGGCAACTTGCTAATGATTTGCAACTAACATTTGACTCGCCAGCGACGAGCTTCACGCAATCGTTGCCGCTCGGTAATGGACGCCTCGGCGCAATGGTTTTCGGTGGCGTCAACGAAGAGCGCATTATTCTCAACGAAAGCTCGTTGTGGTCAGGCGGCCCACAAGACGCAGATCGTTCGGATGCCGCGCAATATTTGCCCGAAATTAAACGGCTATTACTGGAAGGTAAAAATGATGAAGCCGAAAAACTGGTGTACGCCCATTTTACCTGCAAGGGCAAAGGCTCTGCCCGCGCACGCGGCAAAGATGAACCGTATGGTTCTTATCAAGTGCTTGGTAATTTGCATGTGAGCTTTCCTGACAAGACTTCCGAGGTCATTAATTACAAGCGCGAACTGAATCTTGCTGATGCCGTAGCGCGGGTGAGCTACGAACAAGGCGGCGTGAAATTCACGCGTGAAATTTTTGTCAGCACTCCTGACGAAGCAATCATTATCCGCCTTACCGCCGACAAATCCGGCGCAATTAATTTTAATACTTCGTTGGATCGCCCTGAACGCTTCACGACAATTGCCGATGGCCATAATGAATTGTTGATGAGTGGGCAACTCAACAACGGCTCGGACGGCAACGGAATGAAATATGCCGCACGGGTGCGCGTGCAGGCGAACGGCGGCGCGACCAATCTTGACGGGAATATTGTGCGCGTGACCAATGCCAACGAAGCGTTAATTTTCATTACTGCCGCGACGAATTTTCAAGGCTTTGCCGGACGACAAACAGCGGATGCGCTGATGGCATCAGTTAATGATTTACAAAAAGCTACAAAGAAAAAATTCACCGCGTTACTCGCCGCGCATAAATCCGATTACCAAAAATATTTCAATCGCGTCCAGCTTTCGTTGCCGACGAATGCCGATACCGTGACGCTGCCGACGCCCGCGCGATTACGTGCGGTAGCGAACGGCGCTAACGACCCTGCGCTCTCTGCGCTCTATTTTCAATTCGGTCGTTACTTGCTGATTTCGTCTTCGCGCCCCGGCGGATTACCCGCAAATTTGCAAGGCATTTGGGCGGAAGAAGTCCAAGCGCCGTGGAATGCCGACTGGCATCTGAACATCAACGTCCAGATGAATTATTGGCTCGCGGAAAACACGAATCTTTCCGAATTGCACGAACCGTTATTCGCGTTGATTTCTTCTTTGCAAAAACCGGGTGAGCGCACGGCAAAGCTTTATTACAACGCACGCGGCTGGGTTGCACACGTCATCACGAATTTGTGGGGCTTCACCGCTCCGGGCGAAGGCGCGAATTGGGGTTCGACTTCGACGGGCGCAGCGTGGCTCTGTCAGCATCTTTGGGATCATTATTTATTTACCCGCGACAAAGAATTTCTAAAGCGGGCGTATCCAGTGATGAAAGGCTCGGCGCGATTTTATGCGGACATGCTGATTGAAGAGCCGAACCATAAATGGCTCGTGACCGCGCTCGGTAATTCGCCCGAAAACGGCTTTCAAATGGCGAATGGCAAAACCGCGCACATCGCCATGGGGCCAACGATTGATCAGCAATTATTGCGTTATTTATTCGACGCCTGCATCGAAGCGTCAAAGCAACTCAACATTGATGCTGAATTTAGAAAAGAACTAAGCGAAAAACGCGCTCGCCTTGCGCCGACGCGAATTGGTTCAGATGGTCGCGTGATGGAATGGCTGGAAGAATACAAGGAGCCGGAACTAACGCATCGCCATGTTTCGCATTTGTGGGGTTTGTATCCCGGCGCAGAAATCACTAATGAGCAAACACCTGATTTAGCTGCCGCTGCACGCAAGACGCTGGAAAAACGCGGCGATATTTCGACGGGCTGGTCGCTGGCACACAAGCTGAATTTTTGGGCGCGGCTTGGCGATGGCAATCGTTGCGAAAAATTATTGACGATGCTGTTCACGCCGATTGGATTTCGCAAAAGCATCGAAGGCGTGCAATTTCAAGGTGGCAGTTACGACAATTTATTCGACGCGCATCCGCCGTTTCAGATAGACGGCAATTTTGGCGCAGCGGCAGGCATTGCCGAAATGTTAGTCCAAAGTCACAACGGCACAATTCGCTTATTGCCTGCGTTGCCTGAAACGTGGAGCGAGGGCAGTGTCAAAGGCTTACGCGCTCGCGGCGGCTTTGAAATTGATGTGGCGTGGAAAGATGGCAAGCTGACGCAAACGAAAATACGCTCATTACTGGGTGAAAATTGCGTTTTACTTTATCGCGGAAAAACTTTGCGATTCAAGACGCGTAAGGGCGGCAGTTATCAACTCGAAAGCGGGAGGTTTTTAGCCCAATGAAAAGACGTGATTTTATGAGCACAACTTTGGCGAGCGGTCTGGCGTTGACAGCCGTCAACGTCGCCGCGCAAACTGCTGAGCCACCTGTCGAATGGACTGAACTGGTGACGAGGCATCGCGTTGTCAGGTTGTCCCGCGAAGCAGGCAGCCAGAGTCTTTACTTTCACCAAAACGCTTATTCGCCCGACGGTCAAAAATTGATTATGACCACGCCGAGCGGCTTGGTGACGATCAATTTGAAAACACAGGTCATTGAGAAAATTGTCGCAGGTCGCGTCAACGTCATTGTCACAGGCCGCAAAAGTGGACTGGTATATTACGTCAAAGATCGTGCAGTTTTTGCTACGCATCTTGAGACCAAAGAAACGCGCGAAATTGCCAAGCTGCCGCCACGCGGATCAGTCGCTTCGGTCAATGCTGATGAAACTTTATTGCTGGGCAGCATGATGGAAGGCGAGGTGCCAAGCAGCTATTTGCAAGGGACTGCGCCGGATGCGCAGCGTCCGCCAGCGGCTGAAGTGCGCGGCTCGCAGGGGCAAACGCTGACCTTCGCCGAACAAAAAGAAGTGCGCCTGAATAATCGGTTGGAACAGCGCATTCCAATGACGTTGTTCACGATCAATACCAAAACCGGCGAACAGAAAATCATTCATCGGGCGACCGACTGGCTCAATCATTTGCAGTTTTCGCCGACTGATCCCGGTCAGATTATGTTTTGTCATGAAGGTCCGTGGCACAAAGTGGATCGCATCTGGACGGTTCGCACCGATGGCACAGGATTAACCAAAATTCATACGCGCACGTTGAATATGGAAATCGCCGGCCATGAATTTTTCAGTGCTGATGGCAAGACAATTTGGTACGACTTGCAAACGCCACGCGGCGAAGATTTTTGGGTCGCGGGTTATGAAATCGCGACGGGCGCACGCACGCGGTATCACCTGCAACGCGACGAATGGTCGGTACATTTTAACGTCTCGAATGATGGCAAGCTCTTTGCGGGCGATGGCGGCGATAACGAAATGGTCGCGCACGCCCCGGACGGCAAATGGCTGTATCTGTTCCGTCCCGAAGGTATTCCCGACGTAGCGGGCATCAAAGCGCCCAACGCTAAAGAACTTATTAATCCCGGTTTTTTCAAAGCGGAACGGCTGGTGAATATGGCGAAACATGATTATCGGCTGGAACCAAATCTCACGTTCACGCCCGATCAGCAATGGATCGTTTTCCGCTCGAACATGCACGGTGCAACGCACGTTTACGCTGTCGAAGTGAAAAAGAATCAATAAGTACAATCAACTGGAGGTTGGTCATGAAAAGAAAATCCGCAATTATAATTTTATGTTTGTTCGTCAGCGCTTTTGCACTGTTCGCTCCGACACCGGCGCTGGCGCAAATCGGCGGGGGCACAATTCAAGGTGTTATCACTGATTCTTCGAGCGCAGTGATCGCCAACGCTACCGTCGTGGCGACCAGCACTACAACTGGTGCTAAAACTACGCGACAGACGACAGGTGCGGGTTTTTATGTGCTGGCATCGCTGCCGCCGGGAGAATACACCGTGGCGGTTTCCGCTTCGGGGTTCAAGCCGCTCGTGCAGGAAAAAGTCATCGTAGATGCACTCGGTACGGTTGGGCTGAACCTGACCTTGCAGGTGGGCAC
Organism: Blastocatellia bacterium; assembly: GCA_043775925.1. Lineage (GTDB taxonomy): Bacteria > Acidobacteriota > Blastocatellia > RBC074 > RBC074 > JAFDVL01. The sequence goes on along the minus strand of JAYVRW010000414.1, from coordinate 3,160 downwards.
GGCCAATGAAACAGTGACGATTACTTCGGCGCCTGCGCAATTGAACACTTCCGACTCTCGTCTTGGCACTACGATCCGCAATGAGTTGTATACAAATCTGCCGTTGGCGATGGGGACGGCTGTGGCGGGTTCCGGCATCGGACAGGGGCCGCGCAATCCCGGCGCGTTTATTTTCTTATTGCCTGGAGTTTCGGAAGGAAATCGCTGGGGCACCATCAATGGTGCGCAGGGGTTTTCTAAAGATATTTTTATTGAGGGCGTACCGATCACTGACCCGATTCAGCAGGGCGAAGGCCGCACCATTGCCCTGGGGGTTTCGGTCGAAGCCGTCGAGCAATTCCAGGTCGAAACCAGCGGCACGGGCGTTGAATTCAATGGGCAAGGCTCTGAGAATTACACGATCAAATCAGGGACAAACAAATTTCACGGCTCAGTGTTTGAGTACTTACGCAATACCGCGCTGAATGCGCGTGGTTTTTTCCCGGCATTGCGTCCAGTCGAACATCAAAACGAATTCGGTCTTACCATCGGCGGCCCGATCTTAAAGAATAAGCTTTTCTTTTTCGGCTCTTATGACGGGTGGCGTTATCGCGTGACCAGCGCGACGCAATTTGCAACTGTCCCGACCTTGAAAATGCGGCAGGGAGATTTTAGCGAATTGCCAGTGGCGATTTACGATCCGCTGACGACGGCGGCAGTGACGGGCGGTTTTGCACGCACAGCGTTTGTTGGCAATATTATTCCGGCCAATCGGCTTTCAGCGATCTCGAAAATTTATCAGTCGGGCTTGCCTGCGCCGACCAACTCCGCGCTTCAGAATAATTATCTAGGGTCGGTTCCTGTGTCTTATGACAATAACAGTGTGAACGTGAAAGTTGATTATAACCTCACGGCGAATCACCGCCTGTCAGGGCTTTATACTTACGGCAAACGGAGTCAGGCAACGCCATACCGCGAGACCAGCGCGGGTTCGCCGCAGAGTGTTTTCCCGCTGCCTTACACCGACACACGGTTAGTAGCTGAAATTCCGAAGGTCGTACAGGTAAAACATAACTGGACGATCAATTCCAGCTTGGTCAACCAACTCAGCTTTGGCTACAACCATTTCTTTGTTCCCATCACCAACGCTACTTCAGATGGCAAGTGGGCACCTAAAGCGGGATTGAAAGGCTTACCGGCGGGCGATGCCAGTGATGCTTTTCTCGAAGCAGCTTTTGCCGGAGCTAATGCGCCTTCAGGCTGGCGTGGTACGGGTTCGCGCGATTTCGAGGACAACAATTATAATTACACGGTGCAAGACAGTTTGTTGTGGGTGAAGAATAAACATTCATTCAAATTTGGCTTCCAATATCAGCGGACGGCTGACCATACCAAAACCAACGACACAGGCAGTTTGCTGACGACCAGCTTCAGCAATTTACAGACGGCAGGTTTCAATACGACGGGTGGATTGCTGAGTGCGACGGGTAATGCCTATGCGAGTTATTTATTGGGGGCTTTGAATGGAGCGACGGTCAACGAAGATTCAATCGTTCTGACCATCGCCAAGTTCAGCGGGTATTCATGGTGGGCGGCGGACGACTACAAAGTGAATTCGCGGCTGACGGTGAACCTGGGGCTGCGCCACGACATCATGCTGCCTTATACCGAAGGGGGTTCTCACTTTACTTACCTTGACCCGACTGCTCCGAACCCCGCAGCCGGAGGGCGTCCGGGCGCATTACGATTTGGCGGTAATTACGCACCGGATGCCATTAGCTGTCATTGCGATCAGATCATCAACACGTATTACAAGGCATTTGGCCCACGCGTCGGATTTGCGTACAGCCTTAATGATAAGACGGTGCTGCGCGGCGGATACGGCATGATGTATTCACGCAGCGGCGCAGTCGGCGGTCGTGACGGCGCACGCATCGGTACAGGGTTGACAGGCATCAATGCCAATGCGCCAATCGTCAGTCCGAACGGTTCATTCACTCCGGCACTTTACTGGGAAAACGGCATCCCGGCTTACGCCAAAGGGCCGATCTACGACCAGACATATCAGACTGGATTTAATGGAACCGGGTCGGGCGGCACAGTGACTTTTGGCGATCCGAATAGTCAACCACCCCGTTATCAGAATTGGAATCTCTCGGTGCAGCGTTCGCTTACTCAGTCGTTAGTCGTGACAGCGGCTTATGTGGGAAGCAACGGCAAACAGTTACGCGGCGGTGGACGTGGCAGTTGGTCAAATCAGATAGATCCGAAATATCTGGTATTAGGCAATCTGCTGACACAAACGGCGACTCCGGCGAATGTCACAGCCGCCGCCGCGATTGTGCCGGGCATCAGTCTGCCATTCTCCACTTTCGTGGGAACCATCGCGCAGGCTCTTCGCCCGTTCCCGCAGTATAACGGTGTCTCAGATGTTTACGGCGACGTCGGTCAATCGAATTACAACGCGCTGCAAGCTTCGATTCAACACCGCCTTTCGCACGGGTTCACCTTCAATTTGAATTACACGTTCAGTAAGGCACAGGGAACCATCAACGGAAATCGCAGCGCGTATATTCAGGAGAAAAACCTTTCCACGACCGATCAGCCGCATCTGGTCAATGCGTTTTATTCATACCAACTTCCTTTCAAAGGCAAAAATAAATTCGTTGGTGCAGTCGTGAGTGGTTGGCAGGTTTCCGGTATCACGCGGTTTGCGTCAGGCGCACCGTTGGGTCCGTTCACGGCGACGTGCAACGTCCCGCAGGCGGGCACTTGCTGGGCGAGTAGAAATCCGAACTTTACCGGATCGGCAGCGCTCAAAGGAGACGGCGGAGCCACTCCCTTTATTGACGTGAATGCCTTCGTTTCTCCGACGTCGTTCACCTACGGGAACACGCAGGCGACGGGGACATACGGTCTGCGCAATCCGCATTTCTTCAATCAGGACTTGAGCCTTTCGCGGAATTTCCAAATCCGTGAAAGTTTACGGTTTGTGTTTGGCGCGGATTCGTTCAACCTCTTCAATAATGTTCGTTTCGGAAGTATTAACACGAATATTACCAATGCGAACTTTGGCAAGGCTGCCGCACAAGCCAACTTGCCACGTGTTTTCCAGTTTAAGATGAGAGTTGAATTTTAATTCGTGGAATGCAAACCCCGTCGCTACGGCTCCGGGTACTGT